>CAYOHO010000030.1:0-10814 GCA_964403755.1 uncultured Oscillospiraceae bacterium | reverse complement strand
GTCCCGAGCTGTTCAAGACCCAGCTGCGCGCCCTCCTGCGCGCCAGCGTCCACGGGCACCTCGAGATCATGTTCCCGATGATCTCCTCCGTCTCCGAGCTGCGCGCCGCCAAGGCCGTGCTGGAGGAGGCGAAGCAGGAGCTGCGCAACCGCGGCATCCCCTTCAAGGAGGACGTCCCCGTCGGCATCATGGTCGAGATTCCCGCCGCCGCCGTCATGAGTGACCTGCTGGCCAAGGAGTGCGACTTCTTCAGCATCGGCACCAATGACCTGATCCAGTACACTGTTGCGGTCGACCGCGGCAACGAGAAGGTCGCCAACCTCTATTCGCAGTACAACCCGGCCGTCCTGCGCCTGATCCGCCAGACCATCCAGTCGGCGCACGCCAGCGCGATCATGTGCGGCATGTGCGGCGAGGCCGCCGGCGATCCGCTGCTGATCCCGGCCCTGCTCGGCATGGGCCTGGACGAGTTCTCGATGAGCTCCGGCTCGGTCCTGCGCGCCCGCCAGATCATCTCGCGCCTCTCCACCAGCGAAGTCCACCAGCTGGCCGAAGAGATCATCAGCCTGCCCACGACCGAGGAGGTCGAGCAGGCCCTGTGCACCTTCGCTGCCGAGCACGGCCTCGCCTGACCGGTCCGGCCTGAGCCCGCATCCGTTCCATCCGGTTCGGGAATGCACTTTGCGGCCGCTGCTGCAGGGTGCATTCCGGCCGGACGTTCACCTGTCAAAGGAGTAACCGCCACCATGAGCACTGTAGCAAGCTATCGGCTCGGCCTGTACGAGAAGTCCATGCCGAACACGCTGACCTGGCCGGAGAAGCTGGCCGCCGCCCGCGCAGCCGGCTTTGACTTCATCGAGATCAGCGTCGACGAAACCGACGCAAAGCTGGCCCGCCTCGACTGGACATCCGCCGAGCGGCAGGCGCTGGTCCGCCAGATGGACGAGGCCGGCATCCGCATCGAGACGATGTGCCTGAGCGGCCACCGCCGCTTCCCGCTCGGCAGCCCCGACCCGCAGACCCGCGCCCGCAGCCTCGAGATCATGGAGAAGGCGGTCCGTCTGGCCGCCGACCTCGGCATCCGCGTCATCCAGATCGCCGGCTATGATGTCTACTACGAGCCGTCGACCCCCGAGACCGCCCGCCTGTTTGCGGAGGGCCTCGCGAAGAGCGTCGAGTTCGCCAGCCGCGACGGCGTGATGCTCGGCTTCGAGACGATGGAGACCGAGTTCATGAACACCTGCGCCAAGGCCATGCACTACGTCCGCCTGATCGACTCGCCCTACCTTCAGGTGTATCCTGACGCCGGCAACATGACCAACGCCGCCGTGCAGTACGGCACAGCCTTTGCGGACGACCTCCGCTCCGGTGCCGGCCATCTCGCCGCACTCCATCTCAAGGAGACGGTGCCTGGCAAGTTCCGCGAGATCCCCTTCGGGACCGGCCATGTCGCCTTCGAGCCGGTGGTCAGCCAGGCGTACGCCATGGGCGTGCGCCGCTATACCGCCGAGTTCTGGTACGTCGGCCAGGAGGACTGGCGCGGAACCCTGTCCGAGGCGTCCACCTTCCTGCGGGCCAAGTTCCCCGCCGAAGCCGTTCAATAAGCCCGGGCTGAGGCGCCAGCCGGCAAGCCGGATTGGGAAGCAGGCACGCAGGCCGCACAGCCTGAGAGCCGATGCGAACATGTGAAACGAAAGCGAGTAACAGAACCATGCTGGAGAAACTCAAGCAAGTCGTCTATGAAGCCAATATGCTGCTGCCGAAATACGGCCTGATCACCTTCACCTGGGGCAATGTGTCGGCCATCGACCGTGAATCCGGACTGGTCGTGATCAAGCCCTCCGGCGTCGAGTACGATGTCATGACGGCCGACCAGATGGTCGTCGTCGACCTGGACGGCAAGGTCGTCGAAGGTGACCTCAACCCGTCCTCCGACACGCCAACCCACGTCGAGCTCTACCGCAGCTTTCCCAAGGTCGGCGGTATCGTCCATACCCACTCCAACTGGGCAACGATCTTCGCCCAGGCCGGCCGCGGCATCAAGGCCTATGGCACGACCCACGCCGACTATTTCTATGGGGAGATCCCCTGCACGCGCCGGATGACGCCGGACGAGATCAAGGGCGAATACGAGCTTGAGACAGGCCGCGTCATTGTCGAGACGTTCAAGGGCATCGAGCCACTCACCATCCCGGCCGTGCTGGTCAACAGCCATGGCCCCTTCACCTGGGGCAAGAACGCCCACGACGCCGTCCACAATGCCGTCGTGCTCGAGCAGCTGGCCATGATGGCCTTCTACACCGAGTCGCTGGCCAAGGGCGCCGCCACCGGCCCGATGCAGCAGGAGCTGCTCGACAAGCACTACCTGCGCAAGCACGGCGCCAACGCCTACTACGGCCAGAAGCGCTGACCCGCTCCTCCGAAACCAGAAGAGGCGTCCGATCCCGGCCAGGGATCGGGCGCCCCTTTTTTATTGCCAGTCTCTGATTTCAGGAACCGGTCGCAGGGGCTCCGCGGCTGACCGTCAGCGCTGCGGACAGGCCGTCAGCCGGCCTTGACGGCGACGCCGGCCTTGAGTTCCCTGGGCGGATTCGTGATGACCAGGTCCTCCTGGGTCAGGCCATCCTTGATCTCAACCCAGCCTTCGCTTTCCAGGCCTGTCTGCACAGGCTGGCGCACGGCTGCGCCCGCACGCACGACGAGGACATACGGCCCGCCGGCATCTGCTGCCACTGCGCTCTGGGGCAGGGCCTGGGCATTCGGAAGCTCCTGGAGCGAAACACGGACGTCCACCTCGTAGCCGGGCTTGAGCGCCGCTGCCAGGCCGGCTTCACCGCTTCCCGGAGCCGGCGGGCTGATCTGGATGCGGACTGGATACTTGGGCATGGCGCCAGCGCTGCCCTGGGCAGTCGCCACACTGTCCACCTTCTCGATGCTGCCGCCAAGTTCGCCAGCCAGGCCCTTGACGCTGAACCGGACTTTCTGGCCCGGCTTCAGCTGCACCGCATCATACTGGTCGACGCGCGCCTGGATGACTTGCTGGCTCAGGTCGACGACCTGGATGAAGCTGGTCTGCTGGCCCGGGAACTGGCCGGGGCGCGCATCCAGTGCGGTCACCGTGCCGGCGATGGTGGTCTTGATGGCACTGTCCGCGATCTTGCGGCGCAGGTTCTCGATGTCGAGGCTGGCAGCGTCAATCTGCTTGCGGCGGTCGGACGCAGCCGAATCGACATCCAGGCTGTCGTAGACGGCCTGCGCCAGCCTGACCTGGTTCTCGGCAGTCTTCAGCGCCGTCGCCGACTGGTCGCGGACCAGCTTCGTCACCCGGCCGTCATCATACTTGTCGAGCACATCCGAATGGTTGGCCCGTGCCTGCGTCAGCGCCAGCTGGGCGGTGCTGAGGCTGATCTGGGCCTGGGCGCGCGCGTTTGCGGTGCTGGCCTTGAGCTGCTCGAGCCCGAGCTCGGCCTTGCCCAGCTGGTACATCAGGTCAGCCGTGTCCAGCTCAACCAGCAGGTCGCCGGCCTTGACCGTGTCGCCGGCCTTCTTGTGCACGGCGACAACCTTCTGGGCGGACCCGAGCATCGTCTCGAAGACGGCATCGGCGCTCACTGCGCCATTGATCGTGATGCGAGCGACCATGCTGCGGCGGGCCAGCGTTGCCGTGGCAACTGTGAGCGGGGACCGGTTCATCGCCATTACGGCGCCGAAGCCGGCAGCCGCAAGGACAACCAGGATGACGGTGATCCAGACAAGGGCTCTGCGTCTTGATTTCATAAGGCCATAGCCTCCTTCAGTTCTCTGCTGTGATGCATCCAGTGCTTCAGGAAATGTCACGCTTGAGGTCGATGCTGATGCGGCCGTCCTTGATCTCAACGATGCGGTCCGCCTTCTCCGCGACCTTGCGGTCATGGGTGATGATGATGAATGTGGTCCGGAATGTACGGTTGATGTCGCGCATCAGGCTGTAGACTGTCTCGGTCGTATCGGAGTCGAGGTTGCCGGTCGGTTCGTCGGCCAGGATGATCTTCGGATTCATGATCAGGGAGCGGGCAATGGCGGTGCGCTGCTGCTGGCCGCCGGACATGTTGCCGGCGAGATTCCGGCGCACATGGTCGATCCCCATCAGGCGCATCAGCTCGTCAGCCCGGGCGAGCACTTCCGGTGTCGGCTTTCCGTTTTTGATCCACCAGGGCATCAGGACATTCTCCTGTGCCGTGAACTCCGGCAGCAGATAGTGGAACTGGAAGATGAATCCGATCGTCTCGTTGCGCAGGGCGGCCAGCTGGTTGCGCGAAAGGCCGTCGGTGCGGCGCCCGGCAATCGTGACCTCGCCTGTCGTCGGACGGTCGAGCGTGCCGATGATATTGAGCAGTGTCGACTTGCCGCTGCCGGACTGGCCGATGATGGCGTTGAAGGATTCCGGCGCGAAATCGAGGCTGACGTCGAACAGCACCTGCGTGCGCACGGCCGAGCCATAGACCTTGGTAATGTCCTTCAGTGAAACGATCGCTTCGGTTTGCTTGAGCGTATCTGGATTAGCCATTCTTGATCACCTCGATCGGGTCGAGTCGCGAGGACTTGCGGGCCGGCACCAGCGAGGCGATCGAGGTCGCGATGACGGCAATGACAAATGACAGGGCAAAGAAGGAGGGCTGGATCAGCAGGGCTACAACCGGCGAGCCGTCGGGCCGGCGCGCGAAGACCGTGAAGCTGTAGGCCAGTCCGAACCCGAGCAGCAGGCCGAGCGTACCGCCGAGCGCACCCAGGATGAGGCCCTGATAGAGGAAGATCCGGCTGGCCTGGTCATTGCGGATGCCCATGGCCTTGAGGATGCCGATCTGCCGGGACTTCTGCATGACCGAGATAGCCAGCACGCTGGCAATGCCGAGCACAACCGAAATGACCACGAAAACCTGGATCATCAGGCTCGAGACGCTCTGGCCGCTGAGGCCGGACAGCAGCTGCTCGTTCTGGGCCTTCCAGCTCGTGATCTCGAGATCGCCGCCGCGGTTGAGGTCCTGCAGGCTGGACGCGACTTCATCGGCCTGGAAGACCGCGGCATCCGTCAGCTGCATCTCGATCGACGTCACGCGGTTGCGCTTGTCGAGCAAAGCCTGGGCTGAGGGCAGCGTGGTCAGGAACCAGGACTTGTTGATTGTCTGGACCTTGAGGTCAAAGACGCCCGTCAGGCGGAACTCCTGGCGCACGCCGTCGAGCACGGTGATCTCGATGCGGTCGCCGATCCTGACACCAAGCGCCGCCTGCAGGTCCTTGCCAACCGCGACTTCAAAGTCCTGCTTCGGCAGACGCCCTTCCTTGAGGCGTCCGGAAATGCTGTAGATCGGGTCTGCCTTCTCGAAGTCCAGCCCGCGGACCAGGATCGACTCGGAGGCATTGCCATTCAGGATGATGCCAGGCTGGTCGAGCGCGGCGGATATGCTGACAATGCGGTCATCCCGCTTCTGGAGCGTCTGCATCAGCTTGTCATAGTCGCGGATGTACGGATCGTCGACCGCGGAGAGCACCGTGATTTGCGCTGAATTGCCGATGGTCGTTTCGACGAGGCTGGCCTGCAGGCCCGCGATCAGGGAGCCGATGAAAACCTGCACGGAAATGCCGATGGCAATGCCGAGGATGATCAGTGTGGTCTGGCTGCGGCTCGACTTGAGGAAGCGGACCGCAATTTTGAGTGAGACGCCCATCAGGCTTCGACCTCCCCTGCATCCGGCATAGCCGGACGGGACTGGCCGGTCGGCGCTGCGGGTTCGGCCTGGCCGGCCGCCGCGTCCAGCTCAGCAGCCAGCGTCTGGATGTCCTCGATCGAGTCGATCAGGCTGACACCCAGTTCACGGCACAGGCCGGGATCATGGCGGAAGGCATAGCCGGCGCCGCAGATGCGCAGGTCCGGGTCAATACGGCGCAGCTCCAGAACAATCTTCTTGACCTGGACCAGACTGTATGTGCTGGTGGCATGGATGACGACAAAGGCCGGCTTGACGGAGCGGATGCCGGCGACCAGGGTTTCGCGTGGGGTATTGCTGCCGACGAACAGGGGACTGAAGCCGCAAAGGCTCATGAAGTCAGCGCCCATCCGGGCTCCGATCTCATGGTATTCCTCTGCTGGCGACACGAGGACAACGGTCCCTCGTCCGGTGCGGATGCCATTGCGCTCGATGGTACGCAGCAGGTGCGGGTAGCAGCACTCCAGGATGGTACGGATGATGGCGCTGCGGATATGTTCCTTCCAGATGGCGGTTTCGGGATCGGGATCATTGGCCGTCGCCTGGTTGAGCGCAGGTGCAAGGACCTGCGAGTAAAGCCCGGCGATGTCCGTCTGGCCGGTTTCAAGCGCGCCGAGCGCCAGTGCGACGCACGAAGGCTTGTCCTCCCGCTCGAGTGCGGCAATGAAATCCCGGAACAGGCTTTCGGTGGATTCCATGGTGTTGTCCTCCTGGTCAGATTGGGGGTTGGCTGTGCTGTCAGATGCTCAGCCGCGCGGAGGTCTGCGGAGCGCGGCAAGTCTTGTATCCCGGATGTTGAGACCATCTTAACGTGCACTTCTCTTGAATTTGGTAACAGCGGTGCCATTTTCCAAATTTTTGTTGTTTTTTACAACAATTTCTTCGCCTGCTTCCATTTTTGCACAGGATGTCGCACGCTTTTTGTCCACTCGCGGTTTTGCTATACTATAGTGAACAATACGCTCGGACCGCGCGCGCAAGACAACCGACCGGCCAGGCATTCTGCCGGCCGCAGCTGAAGGAAGGATCCTGAAGGAGGCACCCTATGGGCATCATCAAGGCAATCGCCAGCGCAATTGGCGGCTCCCTGGCCGACCAGTGGCTGGAGGTCCTGGAACCGGACAGCATGAACGACCAGACGGTCTTCACCAGCGGCGTCAAGGTGCGCCGCGACGACCGGCGGAACGCCAATGTCAAGGGCACCGAGAACACGGTGAGCAATGGCTCCGTCATCCACGTCTATCCCAACCAGTTCATGATGCTGGTCGACGGCGGCAAGGTTGTCGACTACACCGCTGAAGAAGGCTACTACACCGTCAACAACTCCTCGCTGCCCTCGCTCTTCAACGGGTCGTTCGGCGAGGCGCTCAAGGAGTCGTTCAACCGCATCCGCTTCGGCGGGGTCACGCCGACGGCACAGCGGGTCTTCTACATCAACCTGCAGGAGATCAAGGGCATCCGCTTTGGCACGCCAAACGCAATCAACTATTTCGACAACTTCTACAACGCCGAACTGTTCCTGCGCACCCACGGCACCTACTCGATCAAGATCTCCGATCCGCTGCTCTTCTTCGCCGAGGCCATCCCCAAGGACAAGAGCCGTGTCGAGATCCAGGATATCAATGAGCAGTACCAGTCCGAGTTCCTCGAGGCGCTCCAGGCCTCGATCAACCAGATGTCGATTGACGGCATCCGTGTCTCGCAGGTCATCGCCAAGGGTCGCGAACTGAGCCAGTACATGTCGAACGTGCTCGACGCCGACTGGAAGCGCATGCGCGGCTTCGAGATCCAATCCGTCGGCATTGCCAGCATCTCCTACGACGACGAGTCCAAGGAGCTCATCAACATGCGCAACAAGGGCGCCATGCTGGGCGACCCGGCCGTCCGCGAAGGCTACGTTCAGGGATCGGTCGCGCGCGGACTCGAGGCTGCCGGCTCCAACCAGGGCGGTGCCGCCGCCACGTTCATGGGCATGGGTATCGGCATGCAGGCCGGCGGCGGCTTCATGGGCACCGCCTCGCAGGCCAACCTGCAGCAGATGCAGCAGAGCCAGCAGGCCGCCCAGGCCCAGACCGGTGCTCAGGGACAGGCAGGCGCGCAGGCGCCGTCGAACGGGCAGGCCGCCCAGGCCCAGCCGGCTGGCGATGCCTGGAACTGCGCGAACTGCGGTCATGCGAACACGGGCGGCAAGTTCTGCTCCAACTGCGGCACGGCACGTCCGCAGCGCAGCTTCTGCCCCAACTGCGGCCAAGACCTCGGCCCGGTCAAGCCCAAATTCTGCCCGAACTGCGGGAACCCACAGCCCTAGGCCGCCAATAGCAGACAGCCGACGAAACGGGCAGTCAACAGTCGAGCCGGATTGAGTCCGGCCCGGCCGGCCAGCCGTCGCATCCGGCAATCCGGAGAATCCGGCTAGCCAGACTTGTGGAAGCCGCGCCCGCAACAAGATTGGGATGGTCACATATGCCGACAGCCACCATCAAATGTCCGAACTGCGGCGGCAGCCTGCGGTTCAATCCGGACATCCAGAAGTCGAAATGCGAATTCTGCTTGAGCGAGTTCACGGACCAGGACCTTGCCGCCGTCCAGCAGGCCTTCGAGCAGAAGGCCGCCCGCAAGCGCGAGGAGGCCCTGGCAGCCGAGGCTGCAGCCCGGTCAGCCGCATCGCCCGAGGAGGCGGCGGCAGCGCGTGCGGCGGCAGAAGCCAAGGCCGCAGTCGCCGATGACCTTGCCGCCGAGGCCGCCGAACTATCCGGCGCTGCTGCGGCCGCCGCCGGCGAACATGCTGGTACAGGCGATGGCAGCGGCGCAGCCGCACGGGCAGGCGAGCAGGCCGCCGCAGACGGCAGCCAGGCTGTCCGCGGCTACATCTGCGACAGCTGCGGTGCCGAGGTTGTGACCGACGCCACCACATCCGCCACCTTCTGCTACTACTGCCATAATCCAATCCTGCTGACCGACCGGCTCACCGGCGAATTCCGCCCGACCCGGATCATCCCCTTTGCCATCGACCGTGCGAAGGCGGAGGCCGCCTTCCTCAAGTGGGCTCGCCGGCGCCGCTTCGTGCCGCCAGCCTTCTACAGCGCCTCACAGCTGGAAAAGATCACCGGCGTCTATATCCCCTACTGGATGGCCAGCTACAAGGCCCGGATCGACGTCTCGGGCACCGGCACGCGCCTGAAGGTCTGGCGCACCGGACAGACGGAATACACCGAGACCAGTGTCTTCAATATCGAGCGGCATGGCACGATCGACCTTGACCACGTCCACGAGGTGGCTGTCCGCAAGTTCGACCGCGGTCTGATCAACTCGATCTCACCTTACGACGAGCGGCAGGCCGTTCCCTTCTCCATGTCCTATCTGGGCGGCTTTTTCGCGGAAAAATACGATATACCCAGAGAAGATGCCGAACCGGCGATCGCAAACCAGGCCCGCCAGTACACCGATGCCCTGGTTCAGGATGCGATCGGCGGCTACAACCGGCTCGAGCTGCGGCAGAACGATGTCGATATGCAGGTCAAGGGCTGGGACTACGCCCTGATGCCGGCCTGGATGCTCACCTACCGCTTTCGCGGCCGGACGTACATCTATGCCGTCAATGGCCAGACGGGACAGTCGTTCGGCGAACTCCCACTCGATGCCGGCAAGCTGACGCTGGTTTCGACCATCATCTTCATCGCCACGCTCCTCATGCTCCTGCTGGGAGGGTATTTCCTATGGTGATGCGCACGATCCGGAACCGGCGGCCAGCCCTTCTCCTGCTCCTGGCCCTGCTCACCGCGTCTCTCCTGTTCATGGCCGCGCCGGCAGCTGCCGTTTCGGCCAAGGGCGCGCTGGTCGTCGACCTGGGCGACTTCTTCACGACGGCGCAGGAAAGCCAGCTGACCCAGCAGGCCGCTGCCCTGGGCGCCCAGTACCAGATGGACATCGTCATCGTGACAACCCGCAGCACCGGCGGGAAGTCCTCGCGCGCCTACGCCGACGACTATTTCGACGACAACGGCTATGGCGTCGGAGCGGACCGGGACGGCATCCTGTTCCTGCTTGACTATGAAAACCGCCAGGCCTATATCTCGACATCGGGCAGCGGCATCCGCTACATGACCGACCAGCGCATCAACCAGACGCTGGATGCGGTCAAGAATGCCGGTCTTTCCAGCGGACGCAACTATGAGGCGGCACAGGCCTTCCTGACGCAGACCGCAGGCTTCCTGCAGGCCGGCATTCCCGCCAACCAGTACAGCCAGGCCGAGCGCACCCGCAGCGTCACGTTCGTGGATGTGCTGATCGCCCTGCTCACAGCCGGCATCACGGCGCTCATCTTCCATTTCTCAACCCGCTACGCCTACAAGGGCCACCCGCGCCCGAACGTCTTCGAGTTCCGCGGCAACAGCATTGTCGACCTGGGCATCGCTGCCGACAGCCTCATCAACACCTTCGTCGCCACCCGCCATATTCCGCCGCCCTCGAGCGGCGGCTCATCCGGCCGCAGCTCAACCCACACGTCCAGCAGCGGCCGGACCCATGGCGGCGGCGGACGCGGCTTCTGAACCGGCAGCCGGGCGCTTTCTGCCCTTCGCCAGGCGCTTGCAGGCGTGATCGCAGCTGCCTTTTTCGCCAATTTCCTGTCCCGCAGGAGAAATTCGTGATAAAATGAACCTAATTGGGCTTGAAGGAAAACGTTCCTGCCGCGCGGCTTGAGCTGCGCCCAGGCGCCGCCGCATTGCGGCACCCAGCTGCCGGCAGGAGCCGGTCCTGGATTTCGGCGCCTGAACCCGCCGGAGGCTGGCAGGACAAGAAGCGAGGTTCATCATGATCATTTCCGCGGCGCTGGTCATCAGTATCGTCCTGGTGCTGGCCGTCATTTTCGTCAATGGCTGGACCGATGCCCCCAACGCCATTGCCACCGCCGTTTCGACCCGCTGCATGACCCCCCGTTCCGCTGTCATCATGGCTGTCATCTTCAACGCCCTCGGCGCCGGCGTGATGACCTTCTTCAACGCCAAGGTCGCCTTTACCATCACCAACATGGTCCGGTTCAGCCCCTCCACCGCCAATGTCAATGAGCCG
>CAYOHO010000029.1:0-10828 GCA_964403755.1 uncultured Oscillospiraceae bacterium | reverse complement strand
GCGGCCTGCGCCGCCGCGGCTACACGCCCGCGTCGATCCGCAGCTTCACCGACCGCATCGGCGTCTCCAAGGTCAACAGCACCGTCGACTTCGGCTTCCTCGAGCACTGCCTGCGCGAGGACCTCAACCTCAACGCGCGCCGCGTCATGGCCGTCCTCCGCCCGGTCAGGCTCGTCCTCACGAACTACCCCGAGGGGCAGAGCGAAACGTTCGAAGTCGAGAACAACCCGGAGCGTCCGGAAGACGGCGTCCGCGAGGTCACCTTCTCGCGCGAGCTCTGGATCGAGGCCGATGACTTCGCCGAGGTGCCGGCCAAGGGCTACTTCCGCCTCTTCCCCGGCAACGAGGTGCGCCTCAAGACCGCCTACGTCGTTCGCTGCACCGGCTGTGAAAAGGACGCCGACGGCAAGGTCACGACGGTCTATGCCACCTATGATCCGGAAACCCGCGGCGGCAACACCCCCGACGGACGCCGCATCAAGGGCACCATCCACTGGGTCGACAGCCGTACTGCCATTCCAGCCGAGGTTCGCCTCTATGAGAACCTGTTCAATGTCGAAGACCCGGATTCGGGCGAGCGCGACTTCCTCGACCACATGAATCCGAACTCGCTCGAGGTGCTGACCGGCGCCCGCGTCGAATCCGGTCTGGCCGGCGCAGCCCTGCCGCTCTCGCTGCAGTTCATGCGCCTCGGCTACTTCTGCCTCGACCCCGACAGCAAGCCGGACCTGCTCGTGTTCAACCGGAGCGTGTCGCTAAAAGACAGCTGGAAGAAATAAGGGGCTGTCATTCGCTCAGACAAGAAAAAACCGGCCACGCAGGCCGGTTTTTTCGACTCGCTCGGTGACAGCCCCCCATTTCTTCAGGGAATTGGCCGCCGTGCGACTGTCATTTCAGCCGCAGGACCGTCGTGTGGTGATACGTCTCGCCGGCCCGGAGCACCGGGCTGGGGAAATGCTGATGCTTGAGGGAATTGGGGAAATGCTGGGTCTCGAGGCAGAAGCCGCCGCGGTAGCCCAGGTGCTGGCCGTCCTTGCCGGTCATGCCGGTCATGAAGTTGCCCGAATAGAACTGCAGGCCGGGCATGGTGGTCCAGACCTCCAGCCGGCGGCCACTGGCCGGATCGCTGGCAACGGCACAGGGACGCAGCTGGCCCGGCTCGCCGGGCACGACGAAGTTGTGGTCGAAGCCCTTGACGTTGGCGAGAAGCGGGTCGTCGATGTCGCGCCCGATCGGCTTGGCCGTCCGGAAGTCGAGCGCCGTGCCGGCGACGAACCGGATTTCACCGTCCGGCAGGCCTTCGGCGTTGACTGGCGTATAGAGCTCGGACGGGATCTGCAGCAGCTGGTCGAGAACCGGGCCGGACGCGAAGCCGGCCAGGTTGAAGTAGCTGTGATTGGTCAGGCTGACCGGCGTGTCCCGGTCGGTGCTCGCATAGTAGTCCAGCGACAGGGAGCCCTGGCTGTCCAGCCGGTAGACCACCTCGGCGGTGAGGTTTCCGGGAAAGCCCTCCTGTCCATCCGGGCTCATCAGGGTGAACCGAACCATGTCGGTCTCCATCGTGCTGTCGGTACGGGCTTCCCAGACCTGGCGGGAGAAGCCGTTCGGCCCGCCGTGCAGGGTGTTGCGCCCGTCATTGGCCGGCAGGCGGTAGGTTTCCCCGCACAGTTCGAACCCGGCGCCCTCTATGCGGTTGGCAAAGCGTCCGATCACGCTGCCCTGGTAGCTGGTGTCGGCTTCGTAGCCATCCACGGTGTCGAAGCCGAGCACGATGTCAGCCAGCTGGCCCTCGCGGTCCGGGACTTCCAGCCGCTGGATGGCGGCAGCCCAGGAGATCAGGCAGACGGTGACGCCCGCCCGCCGGAGAATGAAGCGCTCGACGGTCTGTCCGTCGCGTGTCTTTCCGAAATGTTCCGTAATCATGCTCATGTCGCCAGCCTCCCCCTTCAGCCCCCAAACCCTTGACGACTGTGACGGCACGGATGGCGCCGCCCTGCTTCCATTCTACCCTTCTTTTGGCCGCGGCGGCAGCAATGGATGGCATTCTTCCCTGTCCAGGCCTTGGCCGCGGCGGCAACAGATCAGGTTCTAGTGTTCCTGGCGCTCGGGCTCCGCATGCAGGATGGCAATATCGTTGCTCTGGACCTTGACCGGAATGCCCATCCGGACCAGCCTGGTCAGCATCAGGCGCTCGATTGTGGCGTCCTTGATCCGGCGCGAGAAGGTGACGACCAGCTCCTGATCATAGGAAAGGACGGCGCAGTTGATGACGTTGTCGCGCGACGGCCCCATGATGACCTCGAAGCCGGCAATATGCGGCTGCATGGCCTCCGGGACGGCGATCCTGCCCACGTTGGTGAGCGTGCTGGTGACGCGGCTGTCGCCGTAGAAGCGGAAGGCGATGCGCAGCGCCCAGTTCTTGATGAACAGCGGCACCAGTCGGAGCACATACTTCTGCTCGGCGCGCAGGTTCAGGTAGAGCTTGGCGTTGAGGTCCTTCTCGTTCTTCATCAGGCGGATCGAATGATGCACGAGCGAGAGGATCTCGGCGAAATCGTTCTCCCGGTAGCCCGCATGCAGCGTGGGAAAGACCCGCTGGAAGAAGTTGCGCAGGGTCGGACTGGGGTAGTACTGGCGCAGGTTCACCGGAACGGCAATGACGATCGGCTTGCGCGGCCGGCGCTCGGTGGCGTGCTGAAGCCGGCTGAAGGCCTCCATGTAGGCGGCAACCAGCAGGTCGTTGACGGTGACCGAGAGGATGCGGGCCTGTTCGCGGATGGCTGGCAGCGGGATGCGGGCCGTGACCACATGGATGCGGCCCTTCGGCTCAGGCACACCCCTGAGGTGCCAGGCGGCCGACTGGCGGCGCGTGACCCGCGGGATCGGGCGCGCATAGCGCTTCGTGCCGTCCTCCATCTCCTCGGGGCGCGGCGGTTCATCCAGCGGCAGGATGCCGTTCGTCGCCGGGATGGGGAAGCCCTTCAGCGTCAGGTAGCGGGCCGTCAGGGTCTTCAGGAAAACCAGCGCGCCGCTGCCGTCGGTCAGGGAGTGGAAAAACTCGATCGAGATCCGGTTCTCGTAGTGGATGACCCGGAACAGGTAGCCGCGGTTGTCCTTGCGGAACAGGTAGCGGCAGGGGAATCGCGTGTCGGGGTAGACAGACGGCGGCTGCGGGTTGCGCTCGAGGTAGTACCAGAAGACGCCCGAGCGCAGGCGCATCGAGAATCCGGGAAAGCGCGGCAGGATATCCGCCAGGGCCAGCTGTAGCCGCTCCGGGTCGACCGGTTCGTTCAGCAGGACTGACATGCGGAAGGTGGCGCTGATGTGGCTGGTCCGGATCGCCGGGAACACCTTGGCGGAGTTGTCCAGCGGATACCACAGTTCACGCTCGCGATGGCCGCTGCGCGGGTTCACGTGGAGGAACCCGCGGGTCTGGCAGTGGCGGCATCGCTAGGATATATGTCCCGTTCGGCCTGGTCGAGCCCGCCAGGCTGCTGTCCGGCTTCGGCGAACTGCCCGGCATAGAGCGCATGGTAGAAGCCCTGCTGCGCCATCAGCTCGTCGTGCGTGCCGCGCTCGACGATGCGGCCGCGCTGCAGGACCAGGATGCGGTCGGCATTGCGGATCGTGCTGAGACGGTGGGCAATGACGAAGCTGGTGCGGTTGCGCATCAGGTCGAGGAAGGCGGACTGGATGCGGGTCTCGGTGCGCGTGTCGACGCTCGAGGTCGCCTCGTCGAGGATCAGGACGGCTGCGTCGGCGAGCATGGCGCGGGCGATCGTCAGCAGCTGGCGCTGTCCCTGCGACAGGTCGCTGCCGTCGCTGATCATCGTATCGTAGCCCTCCGGCAGGCGGCGGATGAAGCCGTGCGCATGGGCAGCGCGGGCGGCGGCGACGATCGCCTCCTCGGTGGCGTCGGGACGGGCGAAGGCGATGTTCTGGCGGATGGTTCCCGAGAAGAGCCAGGTATCCTGCAGGACCATGGCAAAGGCGCGGCGCACGCTGTCACGCGCACGCCTGGCGATCGGCTGGCCGTCAACCACGATGCGCCCGCCCTGCGGCTCGTAGAAGCGCATGAGCAGGTTGACCAGCGTCGTCTTGCCGGCGCCGGTCGGGCCGACGATGGCGATCGTGCTGCCGGGCGCGGCATGCAGATCGAGGCCGCGGATCAGCTCCTGGCCAGGCGTGTAGGCAAAGTCAACCGACTCGAAGCGGACGTCGCCGGTGCCCATCTGCAGGGCCGGGAGCGCCTGGTCATCCGGCTCGACCGGCTGGTCGAGCATCTCGAAGACACGCTCGGCACTGGCCACGGCCGACTGCAGCTGGCCATAGACGCTCGTGATGTCATTGATCGGCCGCGCGAACTGCGTGGCATAGGAGAGGAAGCTGCCGATCATGCCGATCGTCAGGCGGCCGGCGATCGCCAGCAGCGCCGAGGCCGTGCCGACAGCAGCATAGGAGACATTGTTGATCAGGCGGGTGCTGGGATTGACCAGCGATGAGTAGAACTGGGCCTTCTGCCCGACGACGTACAGCTCCTGGTTGAGCGCCTGGAAACGCTCCTCGGCCCGCTGGCCGTAGCCGGCGAGGCGCAGCTCCAGCATCAGGTCGATCATTTCGCCGGACAGGTCGTTGAGGGCGCCGGCTGCCTTCGACTGGGCCCGGAAGTTCTGCTGCGCATGCTTCGAGATGAAGCCCGCGATCCGGAACGAGACCGGCGAAAGCACGATCACGATCAGGGTAATCAACGGCTGGATGCGGAACATGAAGATGAGCGAGCCAACCAGCGTCACCACGCCGGCAAACAGCTGGCTCAGGCCGAGCAGCACGCCGTCGGCGATCTGGTCCATGTCCTGGGTCATCCGGCTGACCAGGTCGCCGTGGGGGTGGCGGTCGAGGAAGGCCAGCGGCATGTGGGTGATGCGTTCGAACAGCTGCCGGCGCAGGTTCTGCACCGTGCGGTTGGCCACCAGGTTGGTGATCAGGCCAAGCAGCCACTGGCTGACCGCGCTGATGACATAGAGTCCGGCGAGCAGGACGAGCAGGCGGGCCAGTCCCGGACCGATGCCGGACTGGCCGCTGCCGGGCAGGGCCATCTGGTCGATCGCCTGGCCGGTCCAGTACGGGCCAAGCAGGCTGAGGGCATTGCCGGTGAGCGACAGCAGCACGACGGCGGCCAGCGGCCACCAGGTGCTGCCCATCTGGCGGAACAGGCGCTTCAGGACTGGCGCCGAGCGGGAAAGGGTCGGCTTCTTCTTGTCAGTTGGCATGGGGCATCATCTCCGGAAGCTGCGTCAGGCAGATATCCCGGTAGACCGGGTTTTCCGCCAGCAGCCGATCATGGCTGTCAAAGCCGACCGGGCGGCCGTCGTCGAGCACGATGATCCGGTCGCAGGCCCGGATGCTGCTGACCCGCTGCGAGATCAGGATCACGGTCTGGGCCGGCGCCAGCGCCAGGATGCGCTGGCGCATCTTCGCCTCGGTCAGGTAGTCGAGGGCGCTGAAGGTGTCGTCAAGGATCAGGATGCGCGGCTGGGCCGCCAGGGCGCGGGCGACGGAAAGCCGCTGGCGCTGACCGCCCGAGAAGTTCTGGCCGCCGCGGCTGACCGGGGCGTCGAGTCCCTTCGGCAGGTCGGCGAAGAAGTCGTCGGCGGCGGCGGTGAACAGGGCCTGGTGCAGCTGCCCGTCAGTTGCGCCGGGATTGCCCATGCGCAGGTTCTCGGCCAGCGTGCCCGTCATCAGCTGGGCCTTCTGCGGCGCCAGGCAGACCAGTCGGCGCAGGTCGGCCGTCGGGATGTCGCGGACATCGCGCCCGAACACGCGCACGTGGCCGGCGTCAGCCTCGTTCAGGCGCAGCGCCAGCCGGGCCAGCGTTGTCTTGCCTGAACCGGTCGCCCCGATGATGCCAATGCGTTCCCCGGGCTGGATCGCCAGGCTGAGGCCGTCAAACACCGGATCGGCCTGCTTCGTGTAGGCAAAGCGCACACGGTCGAAAGCCAGCGCCGGCACCTCGCCGGCCGGTTCCAGCGTCCCGAAAGCCTGGGCGATCGGTTCCACCGTATCCGATGCAGCCGGAACATCCGGCAGCGTCGGTTCGGTCGCCAGCACGGTGGAGACACGCTGGGCGGAAGCGTAGGCGCGCGTGTAGAGCACGACCAGGTTGGCCACCACCATCATGGCGACCAGGATCTGCGCCAGATAGTTCAGGAAGGCGATCATTTCGCCGCGCGACAGCTCGCCGGTCTGGATGCGGCCGGCGCCGAAGTACAGGATGGCGATCGCGCCAGCGTTGAGGATGAGCGTCGTAACCGGGTTGAGCATCGCTGCGATGCGGCCGACCCGGAAGGCCGTGTCAGCCAGGGTCTGGTTGGCGGCACCGAAGCGTTCCTGCTCGGCATCGGTGCGGGCATAGGCACGGATGACGCGCACACCGCCGAGGTTTTCGCGCAGCACGCGCGCCACGGTGTCGAGCCGGGCCTGGATGGTGCGGTAGAACGGAATCGAGCGCGACATGACCAGGTAGAGGCTGATCACAAACAGCGGGATCACCGCCATGAAGACCAGCGACAGGCGCAGGTCGATCAGCATGGCCATGATCAGGCCGCCGACTGAAAGAAACGGAGCGCGCACGACCAGCCGGATCAGCATGGCCACAGCCAGCTGCAGCTGGTTGATGTCGCCGCCGAGCCGGTTGACCAGCGACTGGGCGCCGAAGCGGTCGACCTCGGCCTGCCCGAAGGTCAGGATGCGGCTGAACAGGGCGTTGCGCAGGTCGGTGCCGACCCCCTGGGAGGCAATCGACGCATAGTACTGGCAGACAAAGGCGCAGCCCATGCCGGCTACGGACAGGAGCAGGAGCAGCAAGGCGAGCCGCAGTGTCAGGCCGGTGTCGCTGGCCGGGATGGCGACATCGATGATGCGCGCCATGATCAGCGGCAGGATCAGCTCAAGGATCGCCTCGGTCAGCTTGAAGGCCGGGCCGAGGATGAGCTGGCGCCGATAGGGCTTTAGAAAGGGAAACAGGATACGCAAAGGTCAGGTCCTCTCTTCAGGGTTGGTGCCGGACGCCGGGACTGCGGCCGGATGGCGCGGCTCAAGCAGCGGGCGAAGGGCGGCAGCCAGGGCGGGCAGTCCGGCCAGGATCCAGACAAACAGCAGTGCATAATGGAAGATGCTGCCGTAGATCAGGCCCATCAGCTGGCTGATCGGACGCTCGCCCAGGATGTAGATCACGCCGACCCCGCCATAGCCGAGCAGCACCTTGGCTGCCTGCAGCCGCCAGCCGGCGCGGCTGGTGAAGCGGATCCAGCGGGTCTCGATAATCGTGCCCACGGTCAGGCCGATGACGCAGCCCATGGTGCGGTAGCTGTCAAGCGCCTGTGACGTATTGAAGCTTCCCGGCGCCGTCGCCCCGGCGGCCCAGAGCATGACAGCTGCCAGCATCGCGCAGGCGATGGCGGTCAGCGGCGAGATCATGCCATCCGCCCGGGCCTCCCCGACCCGCCGGACCAGCCAGACAAACGGGGCGCCGATCACCAGCGAGGCAGCGACCTGCAGCAGCGTGTTCGTCCCCTGGTACATCCGGGAAAGCGCCACCAGCAGCGGCAGAAGCATCAGCAGCGCCCGCCGCCAGCCCGTCGTAAAGGTCGTGGCCATGCCATACGTGCCCACGGCGTTCAGGGTCGTGATGCTGGGGAAGGCATAGTCGGCGGCCGCCAGCCGGGCCGCGTGAACCGGCTGCAGCTGCGGCCAGATGACAAACGGCCGGGGCACGGCCAGGTACAGCTTGAGCATCTGGCCGATGGTCAGGCAGGTGAAGCTCGCAAAGCACATGGCATAGGCGGCCTTGCGGTCAAACAGCCAGAAGAGGGCGCACAGGGCAACGATCAGCACGGCATCGCTGGCCATCCAGGTGATGCCATCGGCTGCCAGGGTCAGCCAGGGCGTGCGGATCGATTCAAACGCCTTCAGAATTTCCATTGGCGTCGCTCAGGTATACTGGCGCTTGATCTTCTTCGAGGTCGTCTTCTCGAACTCGCGGTCACGCAGGGTGAAGCTGCGGATGTACTTGTAGGACGACAGCTCATGGTTGACCGCCTTGACGATGTCGCCAACTACCCGGCGCATGTCGTCGCCCAGCGGGTCGGTGAGGCCGTGGCGCTCCTTGGCCACTTCCATGTTGGGGAAGATCTCCGCCCGCACCACGATCTCGCCGTCGTCGCCGGGGCCGCCGAACACCAGGCATTCGGCGATCAGGTCATGCTTGCCGAGCAGGTACTCGATCTCCTCGGGATAGATGTTCTTGCCGTTCTTGGTGACGATGACGTTCTTCTTGCGGCCGGTGATGATGACGAAGCCGTCATTGTCGAGGTAGCCCAGATCGCCGGTGTGGAAGAAGCCCTCGGCGTCAATCGCATCGGCGGTGGCTTCCGGATTCTCGAAGTAGCCCAGCATGACATTGGGACCCTTGCCGATGATTTCGCCGATGCCGTTCTCATCCTTGTCGATGATGCGGACTTCGACGCCCGGCAGCGGCAGGCCGGCCGACTCGTTCTTGTACCAGACATCGCGGTTGAGCGCCAGGATGGGCGCGCATTCGGTCAGGCCGTAGCCCTGCAGCGTGCCGAAGCCAAGGTCGCGCATGCCCTGGAGGATGGCCGGGTCGATGGAAGCGCCGCCGGCGATGATCAGGCGCAGCTTGCCGCCGAAGTTCTGGTGGACCTTGTCGAACAGCTTGCGCCGGCGGTCGATGCCAAGCGCGCACAGGACCTTGCTCAGCTTCAGGCCGGTGTTGAACTTCTTCGCCAGCTTCGGGTCGGCGGTGGCCGACTTCATGATGCGCTTGTAGAACATCTCGACCATCAGCGGGACGACGAGAATGACCGTGGCGTGCGACTCCTGCAGGTTCTTGACGATGTGGCGCAGGCCCTCGCAGACCGCCACGGTGGCGCCGCGGTAGATCGGGCAGAGGAAGCCGCAGGTGCATTCATAGGTGTGGTGCAGCGGCAGCACCGACAGGAAGGTGTCGTCCGGCCGGATGTTGATCATCTGGCACATGGCCATCAGGTTGATGCAGATATTGCGGTGCGAGAGCATGACCGCCTTCGACGCCGCCGTGGTGCCGGAGGTGAACAGCAGGATGCGGGCTGCTTCCGTGTCAATCGGAGCGTTCAGGTACTCCTGGCTCCCCGACTCGAGCTGCATGCGGCCGTCGGCCAGCAGCTGGTCGAACACGAGGTCGGTCTCGACCGCCGGGCACTCGTCCATGGAGATGTACAGGCGGACTTCCGGCAGATCCTTGCGGATGGCATTGACCTCGTTCTGCTTGGAACGGGCGTAGATCAGGACATCGGCATGAGACCGGTTCAGCAGGTTGCGGATCTCGTTCTGCGGCAGCTCCTTGTCGAGCGGGACCACGGTGCCGATGCCGTTGACGGTCGACATGTAGGAGACATACCAGGCATAGCGCGACTCGCCAAGGATGGCAACCCGGCTGCCCGAAAAGCCGAGCGCGTGCAGGGCCGTGCCGAACCCGTCGACATCACGTCCGAACTGGGCGAAGGATACCGGTGAATATTCGCTGTCATGGCCATCCTTGACCAGGAAGGCCGCCTTCTCACCATACTGCTGGACGCTCTGGTGCAGCATATCTCTCAGGTCTTTGATCTTGCGGACTTCATAATAAGGAAATGCTTTCATGCTCACAACTGCCTCCCTGGCGCTTGTCTCGCGGTAAAATTGTCTGATTAGTTATTATACAGAAAAAACCGCGGCAAGGCGACGGGCATGCGCAGATGATGGAAACGGGCCATGATTCAGTCCTCCTTCCTGGTGGCCCGGAGAAGACTGGTTCAAGTTTGGCAGACATCTACATTCGCAGGACTATACGCCTGCCTGCGGTTTACAAAGCTTATTTCCCGACCCGACGAGAATTAAAGATTGCAACTGACTCACCAAATTTTATGGTTGAATGCAACCCTTAATTCCCGTTTGCAGAGGTAACGTCCCGAAGGGGGCTAAAAAGGTGCAATCGTGGGTGCCTGTGCGTTGTGCAGGTGTTCCGGAAACGTGCTATGCTGAATATGCAAAACAGAGAAAAGCGCAGCCTGAACACAAGTCCAGGTAGCGGGCAATCGCTTTGCAGGGCGAATCGCCTGTCCGGGATTTGGCGGCTGGCTGGCAGTCTTCTCTGGGCCGGTTGGATCCGGTTGTGTGCTATGGGAGCAGGCGGGGGGTTAGCAAGATCTCGTCTGCTTCTATTTTGTGGAGGTTGAGCTTCTCCAGGATCTTGTCGCCGTAGAGGAACTCGAACACGTCAAAGGGGCATTTGCCGCCCAGGCTCTTGCGGCGGTAGCTGTTGATGTGCGAGCCCAGAAGGTCGATGTCCGCCTGGCAGAGGTCGTCGAACGACGCACCCTTGGGGCGGACCATGCGGATGAACTCGTGGGCCCTTTCGATCTGGGACTTCTGGTTGGTCTGCAGGGGATCGCAGTAGAAGACGCTTGTCCGGCCGTCGCGCTCGAGGCTTTTGGGGTCGGAAAACTCGGAGCCGTTGTCGGTTAGAAGGACCGGGAACAGGTGCCGGAACACGTCGTTGCCCAGGGCCTGCTCCAGGTCGTCGATGGCCATGAGTGCCGAGCGGGCGGTGTTGTAGTCGCGGATGCGGCATAAAAGCAGTTGGGCCTGGGGGAAGAAGAGGGTCAAGAGCACCTTGACGCTTTCCCGGCTGCCCTCGACCGTGTCCATCTGGACCACGCCGATTTCCGGGAAGTTCTCCACAAGCACGCGATAGTCGGCGTAGGTGCGGTTCTTGCGGCAGGTGCGGTCG
>CAYOHO010000028.1:0-10903 GCA_964403755.1 uncultured Oscillospiraceae bacterium | reverse complement strand
GCCGTCACGCGCCAGATTTCGGAGGCGTACTCATCGATCGTGCGGTCGGAGCTGAAGCGGCCGCTGCGCACGATGTTGATCCAGCACTTGCGGGCCCAGGCCTTCTGGTCGCGGTAGGCCTTCTCGATGGCGCGATGGGTCTTGCGGTAGTCGTCGAAGTCGCCCAGCACGTAGTAGACATCGGCCGGCTGCCAGTTGGAGCCATTGATGAGGCCGTTGTAGAGATCATTGAACATGCCGGTGCCGGCATCGCTGAAGGTGCCGTCGATCAGGGTGTCGACGCAGCGCTTGAGGCCGGGGATGTTGTTGTACTGCCACTGTGGGTTGTAGAACTGGCGCGTCGCCGGGAAGTCCTCGATGCGGCAGCCGAAGATATAGCAGTTCTCCGGTCCGACCTCATCGTGGATCTCGACATTGGCGCCGTCAAGCGTGCCGAGGGTGATCGCGCCGTTGAGCATGAACTTCATGTTGCCGGTGCCGGATGCTTCCATGCCGGCGGTGGAGATCTGCTCGGAAATGTCGGCCGCCGGGAAGAGCCGCTCGGCGCGGGAGACGTTGTAGTTGTGCATGAAGACGACCTTGAGCCGGTCGCCGATATCGGGGTCATTGTTGACAAGCCTGGCGATCTCGTTGATGAACTTGATGATCGCCTTGGCACGGAAGTAGCCGGGCGCGGCCTTGGCGCCGAAGATGCAGACACGCGGCGTATAGTCGGCCTTTGGATTCGTCTTGAGCATGAAGTAGTCGTCAAGGATGAGCAGCGCGTTGAGCAGCTGGCGCTTGTACTCATGGAGGCGCTTGATCTGGACGTCGAAGATGGCGTCCGGACTGATGGTGATGCCTTCGGTCTCGCGGATGTAGGCGGCCAGGCGGACCTTGTTCTGGTGCTTGATCTCGGCCAGGCGCTGCATCACGGTGTCATCGTCCCTGTCGTGCTCAAGCGTCCGCAGCAGGCCGAGGTCCTTGACCCAGCCGTCGTGGCCGAGCCGCTCGGTGAGCAGCGCCGAGAGCGCCGGGTTCGACATGCGCAGCCAGCGGCGCGGTGTCACGCCGTTGGTCTTGTTGCTGAACTTTTTCGGGAAGAGGCGATAGAAGCCCTTCAGGGTCTCGCTCTTGAGGATGCCGGTGTGGACCGCAGCCACGCCGTTGATGGAGAAGGCGCCGTAGCAGGCCAGCCAGGCCATACGCACACGGCCTTCGCCAAAGGGCGCCAGGTAGTTGACTTCGTCGCTGTTCAGGCCGCCGGCAACCGCTTCGGACCGGAACTGCTCGTTGATGCGGTAGAGGATCTCCAGCAGGTTCGGGAACAGGAACTGGAAGATGCCGGCTTCCCACTTCTCGAGCGCTTCGGCCATGATCGTGTGGTTGGT
The DNA here is from genome assembly GCA_964403755.1 of uncultured Oscillospiraceae bacterium. Lineage (GTDB taxonomy): Bacteria > Bacillota > Clostridia > Saccharofermentanales > UBA5734 > JAXGXQ01. Next base: position 9,533 of record CAYOHO010000028.1, on the reverse strand, counting down.
GTAGGCGAACGTCTTGCTCGTCACGTTCCAGGCATCGCTCCAGCTGAGGCCCTTCTCTTCGGTCAGGATGCGCATGAGCTCGAGGATGCCGATGACCGGGTGGGTATCGTTCAGCTGGATGGCATGGAACTCGGCGAAGCGCTCCCAGGACGGGCCGTGCATGGCCTCGAACTGGCGCATGATCGACTGCAGCGAGGCGGAGACGAAGAAGTACTGCTGGCGGACGCGCAGCACCTTGCCGTCATAGGAGGAGTCATTCGGGTAGAGCACACGGAAGATGTCGTTGACCCGGTTGCGCTGGATCACGGCATCGTCGAAGCGCTGCGAGTTGAAGAGGTTGAAGTCGAACTCCTGCGCGGGCTCGGCCTTCCACAGGCGCAGCGTGTTGACGTTGCGCGTGCCGTAGCCGGTGATCGGCAGGTCATAGGGAACGGCGTAGACATCCATGTCCTGGTAGTGGACAAGCACGCGCTCCTGCTCGCGGCGGATCAGGAACGGATAGCCCTGCTCCATCCAGACGTCGGGGTACTCCTTCTGGAAGCCATGGTCGATCTCCTGGCGGAACAGGCCGTAGCGGTAGAGGATGCCGTAGCCGGTCACGGGCAGGTTCATGGTGGCGCAGGAGTCAAGGAAGCAGGCTGCCAACCGGCCAAGGCCGCCGTTGCCCAGGCCCGGGTCGGTCTCGACCTCGGCGATCTCGTTGATGTCCTGCCCGAGCTTGTTCAGGGCCTCGGTGGCATCCTCGAGCAGGCCGCGGTTGACCAGGTTGTTGATCAGGGAGCGGCCTTCCAGGAATTCGGCGGAGAAGTAGTGCGCCTGGCGCCCCTGCTGGTAGGCGCGGGTCGTCTCGTCCCAGTCGGCCGCGATGTGGCCGATAAAGGTGCGGGAAAGGGCGATCCAGTAGTCATGAAGGCAAGCGCTGTCGGCGTTGCGGGCCGCTTCGGCCAGCAGGTGCAGCTGGATCTGGTCTGTCAGTTCAGGGATCATCGACATGAATTTATCCTCCGGAAAAAACGCCGGCGGTGACTGACTGGTCAGCCTTCCGCGGCGTTGAAAGCGATATTGCCGGCCATAAAGAAACCCGGCCAGATAATACATTGTACCTTGAATATCGCCTGCGGTCAATTTAACTGGCTACAGTGGCGCACTTCGCGCTTTTAGAAAGATTTATGAATGTTTTCGATGCATGTTTCCCTGTGAAACAATCGCCCGGCATCCCGTGTCCCGACACGCCCTGGCCGGGACTCAGGATTCCGGCAGCGGACGGAGGCGCGGTCGGCCGCGGCGGCGCGGGGCGGCGGCCTGCGCGGCGGGCCTGGAAGCGACATCGGTGGCAGTGGCGGCGTCGGTGGTGGCAGCGGCATTGGAGGCAGTGGCGGCGGCCGTGGCAGCGGCATCGGTGGCAGTGGCGGCGTCGGTGGTTGCGGCGGCTGCGGGCCGGGCGACCGGTTCCAGGCTGGTGGAGGCCGCATAGCGGGCGGCCATGCCCTGGATGTTATCCAGGATCATCGCCCTGACGTCTGGCGGGCTGATGAGCTCGGCATGCTCGCCGAAGGCCAGAACAAAGCGCATGAGGTCGTAGCGGCTCCCGAAGGTTGCGCGGATGCGCACCTGCTGGCTGCCGGCGGCGGTCGAGATCCAGGTGCAGGTCGACTCTTCGCCATGCAGGGTCTCGACGACATTGTAGGCAAAGCGGCCAAAGACGTCGATTTCGGCCGTTACCCGGTCACTGGCCTTGGCAGTGCCGATGCCGGTGATCGTCAGGCACTGCTCGGGGTCGTAGCAGCGGCGAGGTGTGAAGGTATGGTCCGGCAGCAGGTCCAGCGACGGGCAGCGGACCTTGGTCAGCGTGAAGGGCTTGAAGCGACTGCGCTTCATCGGGCCATTGCCGTCGGCCACCTGCAGGCCGGCCAGGTAGTAGGTGCCTTCGCGCTCGAAGATGAAGTAGGGCTCGACCACGATCGTGTCGCGCTCGCCGGCCCGGTTCACATACTTCATGCGAACGGCGGTGCTGCTGCTGATGGCCTGCTTGATTCGGGCGATGTTGGCCCTGGTGACCGGGTCGGGAGCGGCCCGGTGCACGTTCAGGTAGAAGACATTCGGCTCGTTCAGGCGATAGACGACGCCCTGGTCGTTGACGCGGGCATCGGTGAAGCTGCGCCCCATCGTGCGGCGGCGGGTTTCCTCGCTGGTCCGGATCAGCTGGTCGATCAGTCCGAGCCAGCGCTCGTGATCGACCGTCGTGCCAGTCCGCTCGAGATAGCGGCGCAGCGAGCGCAGCGCCACGAAGTGCTCCGGCGTGCGCACACAGGGAATCTGGTGCTCGCCATCATCCTGCAGATAGTATCCGGAGCCGTCGTCGTAGGCGATGCCGTAGCCCTGCTGACGCAGGCTGGCGATGATGGCATCAAGGTTGCGCACGGTGACATCCGCCCGTTCCGCCAGGCGCTGCCGGCTGAGCGGCATGAGGCCCGCCGTGCGGTGGCCGGGCGGCATGCCCTGCTCACGCAGGACATCGAGAACCCGGATGATCTTTTCGTTCCGGCCTTCCGGACGGACAACCGTCGTCCCACTGTAGCGCTTCGGCATAAGATTCTCCCATCTGAAACGAATTCGGGCCGACGGCGGCTGGATGGCCCGCTGTCCGGACGTCCGCCCGGATGGTTTCCATTTTATCGCAACCGATAAAAAAGGAACAGTTTGTCAAGTGCCGTTTGACAGGGTAATATATTGATATTGGCACATTTTCCATGATTTCTGTGAAAGGCCGGCCCCTGGCGGCTGGCAGACTTTGCCCGAGGTGACCGCTTGACAGATTCCATCCAGATCCTGATCTTTGCCGCAGTCGGCCTGGCCGCCGGGCTGGCCGCCCGTGCCGGATTCGTGCGCATGCCGGACGCCTGGCTGCTGGACTATGACCAGACCGTCGCGCCGCCGGGCTTCCCGGCCAGGCGCGCCTTTCCCATGCTGCCGCAGGGGATGGCCTTCACCATCCTTGCCGGCCTGCTTTACGCCCGCATCCCCGCAGCCGCCAGCGGCCTCTTCCCCCGCGCTGCCGCTGCTGTCGCAATCCCGCTGCTGCTGCTCATCCTGGTCGCCGACTGGAAGACCCGCATCATCCCCGACCAGCTGACGCTCCTGCTGCTGCTGCCCGGCCTGCTGCAGGCAATCGGTCATGCCGTGGCCGGCCAGTCCCTGGCCGCTTCCTTCGGGCTGCCGCTGCTGGCGGCACTGACGGCCGGCGGCGCGCTGCTGGCCATTGGCCTGCTTGGCCAGTGGCTCCTCCACCGCGAGGCAATGGGCATGGGCGATGTCAAGCTGATCGCCGCCGCCGCCTTCATGGTCGGCTGGCAGCATCTTCTGCAGCTGGTGATGCTGTCCTTCTTCACGGCCGCCATCATTGCAGTTCCGCTGCTCGTACGCCTCCGGATGGCCGAATACCGCAATGATCAGACTGCCGCCGCGGCCGGGCCCTCACCGGCAGCCGGAGCGGCTGGAGCGGTCAATCCGGAACCAGCCGGAGCGACCGCTGCGGCCGGGCTGGCTGGAGCGGACAATCCGGAACCGGCCGGCAATGCCACAGAAGATGCTGCAGAAGATGCCGACCCGGCCGAGGATCCCTCGGCCATCGCCTTCGGACCGTTCATTGCCATTGCCGCCCTGCTTCTGTTCCTGTTTCCAGCCCAGATCGACCAGTTGGCCAGCGCCTACTGGTCGCTCATCCTGAGGTAACGGCGACATGCGCCGGATGGGCGAGCCCGCTCCCAGGCCGTCCGGCAACGGTGCGGTACGCCTGTCCGAGGCTGCCCGCGCCAGTATCCAGTCCGCCCGCGAGGCGCGCGAGGCAGAAGCCGCAGCCGCCGAAAGCCGATCGGGTCAGGCCGGCACCAGCCATGGCAGCCCGGGCGGCGCGTCAGGCACCGGTTCCGGAGACGAAAGCGCCGTGTCGCCCCGGCGAGCCGAGGCCACCAGCCGGCCCATCCGGAACGCCGCCGGCATGGTCCTGCTGATCCACGCTCTGCTGGTCGTCGTCTTCACCCTGCTGCTGGCGGCAGCCCCCGGCCTGCGCGACATCTTCGATCCCGCCAGCCTGCGCGGCGCCACCTTCGGCGCCCTGCTCATGCAGGGCGGCTTCATCCTGCTGCCGACCCTTGCCATCATCTTCCTGCTCCGCGTCCCGCCGCATCAGGTCGCCGGCATCCCGGCCAGGCCAGGCGGCATTATCCTGGCGCTGCTGGTCGGCGTCCCGGCGGCTGTCGTGCTGTCCGGACTCAACAACCTGCTGCTCTTCCTGCTCTCGCAGTCCGGCATCAGCCTGCCCGCCAGCCCGGCGAGCGCATTTGCCCTGGACTTTGCCAGCCAGCAGCCGGCCCGGCTGGCCCTCGTCGGCATCGTCTCGATCCTGCTGCCGGCCATCGGCGAGGAGCTGATGTTCCGCGGGCTCATTCTCGGCAGTCTGCGCGAGCGCACGGGCGAGGGCATGGCGATCTTCCTCCAGGCGTTCGTCTTTATGGCCTTCCACACCAATCCGGCCTTTCTCCTGCCGCCGTTTCTCGCCGGACTCCTGCTCGGCCTGATCCGCACCCGTACCGGCAGCCTGATGGCCGCCGTCACGGCCCATCTGTCGCTGAACGCCTCCCTGGCGCTGCTGGGCGCCTTCCTGCCGCGCTTCACCCAGCGCCTGCTTGAAATCACCACCCAGTCGTCACGCTCCCTGCTCTACGCTTCGCTGATGGCCACCTGCCTCGCTGCCGTGGCTCTGGTGCCGCTGATCATCCTCGTCGCCGGCAGCCCGGCGCCGGAATACTACCACCGACGCCGGCGCCAGATGCCGGCTGATCTGTCATTCTTGTTGGCAACCCTCCTGCTGCTTGCTACAATCATATACAAGTATTTCAACCCCTGAACGCCGCTTCCGGCGCCATGGGCCCTGAACCATTCCGCCCCCCTGACGGCGAGCTGCATCCGCTGCTCGCCGCAGGTTTCCCGAAGGAGCACCCCCCATGGATGACCAAGACCGCCTGAGGCGGGATACAGCCACCATCGTCCGAATCATCAAGTACCTCCTGATCATGGCAATCGTTCTGCTTGGCGTCTATTTCGGCCTGCGCATGGTTGTCATCCTGCTGCCGCTCATCATCGGCTTCATCCTGGCCGAGACCTCGATCACGCTGGCCAACCAGCTTCACCGCCTGACCCGGCACTGGGCCGAATACAGCCGCCACCCCGGCGCCAGCCGCCGCAACCGGCGCGACGCCGATGCCCTGCAAAAGGCTGCAGCTGAAGACAGCACGGCTGAAGACAAGGCCGCCGGCACGGCATCCGGCCGGTATGTGGCGCACCCGCGGCGTCCGCTGATCGGCAAGTGGCCGGAGCGGACCCGTCCCGCGATCACAATCTATGTCCTGATCGTGATCCTGTTCTTCGCCCTCATGGCCGGCATCCTCTTCATCGCCTTCAGCCAGCTGCGCAGCCTGACCACCTACCTGACCGCCTTCTTCGCCCGCCGGCACGTGGCGGACGAGCTCGTCGCCTCTCTGCACAGCTTCCTGCTGCAGATGAGCGGCGGCCTGATGACCGACGCCACGATCAATGCTGTCCAGAGCCAGATCGAGTCCATCCTGCGCGACCTGGTCCAGCGCATTCCGTCGCTGCTGACGAGCCTGGTCAACCGCTTCGGCGAGTTTGTCGCCGACCTGCCGATCATCCTCTTCACACTGGTCGTGGTCATCATGTCGGGCTACTACTTCATCAGCGACAGCAAGAGCGTGACCGCCTTCGTGCGCCGCAACGTGCCGCACACGTCTTTCCGCGAAAAGACCGGCCGGCTGATCACGACCCTGGGCACGAAGCTGTTCCGGATCATGGGCGGCTACCTGCTTCTGTTCATGTTCACCTTCGCCGTCTCCCTGGTCGGCCTGGTTCTGATCCGCATGCCCTATGCCCTGGTGTTTGCGCTGGTTGCCGCCTTCGTCGACTTCCTGCCAGTCCTGGGCATCGGCGCCACCATGACACCGATCGCCATCTACATGTTTCTCAACGGCAGCGTCTGGGGCGCCATCGGCGCGGCCGCGACCGGCATCGTCATCACGGTGGTCCGCCGCGTCATCGAGCCGCCGATCCTGGGCGGTGCGATGCAGCTGCATCCGCTGGCGACGCTGTTTGCCATGATCGTCGGTGTCGGCCTCTATGGCCTGCTTGGCCTGCTGATCGGCCCGGTGGTCCTGGTCATCGGTACCGAGGTGCTGACGCTTTACGGCTTCGACACCCGCCTGCGCAGCCTGGTCGCCGAGCTGCTGGCGAAGTTCAGCGACTGAAGCCGCAGTCCCGGCTGCCAGGCCGGCCAGCAGCCGTCAACGAAGCCATGCCTGCACAGACCAAATGGAAGCCGCTGCCCGGAGGGGCGGCGGCTTCCATCGTTTGCGGCGGATTGAACTGCGGCGGGGGTCTGCTTCGTGCGTGACGGCGTCCAGCGTTCGCGGCCGTTCGGTCTGCGGCGGCCATCTGCCGGGGCGGCAGTCTGCAGGGCGGTGGCTTCCTGTGCCTATGGCCGGCGCAGAAACGAGCCCGGCTCCACCGGCTCCGGGCAGGGCAGGTAGAAGTACATCTGTGGATGCGGCGCCCGGTCGATCTCGGCCCCGTCGAGGTCAAGCATCCGCTCGACGGTGTAGGCCTGCGCGGTGCGCCGGGGCCGCACGAGCTCGAGGCAGTCGCCGCGCCGGACATGATTTCGCTGTTCGACCAGCATCAGGCCGGCTTCGGCGCGCCAGGCCCGCACGACACCGACCACCGTGGCGGTCCGCACATCGCTGCCGGCCGAAAGCACGGCGGCGTCATCTTCGGTGCGGGGGAAGTAGAAGCCGGTGTCGAAGTCGCGGTTGACCGTGGCGGCCAGTTCAGTCCGCCAGGCCGGGTCGGGCGCCGTCCGGCCCGGATCGGCCAGCCAGGCGTCGATCGCCCGGCGGTAGACGCCCGTGACCGTGGCGACGTAGTAGGCGCTCTTGCGCCGTCCCTCGATCTTGAAGCTGCTGACACCGGCTGCGGCCAGGGCCGGCAGGTGCTCGACCATGCAGAGGTCGCGGGCGTTGAGCAGGTAGCTGCCCCGCTCATCCTCCTCGATCAGCAGCGGGTTCTCCGGATGGTTGGCGGCCGTCATCTGCCAGGTCCAGCGGCAGGGCTGGGCACACTGGCCGCGGTTGGCATCCCGGCCGAGCAGGTGGTTCGAGAGCAGGCAGCGGCCGGAATAGGAGAGGCAGACCGCGCCATGGACGAAGCACTCCAGCTCGAGCTCGGGCGGGATCTCGGCCCGGATCTGGCGGATCTCCTCAAGGCTGAGCTCGCGCGCCAGGATGATGCGGCTGGCGCCCTGCTCGTGGTAGAAGCGGCAGGCGCGCGCATTGGTGACGCTGGCCTGGGTGCTGACGTGGATCGCCAGCCCGGGCGCCTCTTCCCGCACCAGGGCCAGCACGCCAGGGTCGCTGACAATGACGGCATCGGCGCCGGCGGCCTGGAGGCCGCGGATGGCTTCCGGCAGGCCGGCGAAGTCGCCCGGGTGGGCCAGGATGTTGAGCGCGGCGTAGACGCGCACGCCATGGGCATGGGCATAGGCGATGGCTTCCGGCAGCTCGTCGGCAGCGAAGTTGGCGGCGAGGCCGGGACTGCCGGGGCTGCCGGCCGGTCCGCTGCGCAGGCTGTACTGGCGGCCGGACAGGTAGACGGCGTCGGCGCCGAAGGCGACCGCGGCACGCAAACGCTCGAAGTCGCCGGCCGGCGCAAGCAGTTCCGGCCAGCCCTGGCGGGCTGGCCGGATGGGGGCGGCGCCGGGGGTGCCGGCCGTTTCAGTCGGGACTGGCTTTGGGGTGTTCATTTCCAAGGGCTTGCGATGCTCCTCCAGTGACGTGCGGGGCTCATTCAGGGACGTGCAGCGTTTCCCATGGGCGTTCTGTGCACCTCGCCGCTGGTCTGACGGCCTGGGCCCTGTGATCAGCCCGGGCGGCCTGTGCCCTGCGGTCAGGACGGGCGGCCTGTGCCCTGCGATCAGCCCTGGCGGCCTTTGCCCTGTGCTCAGGCCGGGCGGCCTTTATCCGGGCTGCGGGTCAGGGCTTCTTCGCGGCTGCGAGCTTCGAGTACTTGTCGATATTGGCGTTCTGCTCGGCCAGCGTCTTGGCGAAAACGTTGGTGCCGTCACCGGCGCCGGTGGCGCAGAAGTACAGGAACTGGTGGCTCTCCGGCCAGAGGGCGGCGCGGATGGCATCCTCGCCCGGCGAGCTGATCGGCCCGGGTGGCAGGCCCTTGGACTTGTAGGTGTTGTATTTGCTCGTCGCATACTGATCGATGTCGGCCTGGCTGAGCCAGAGCTTGATCGGCTGGCTGTCATAGCGTCGCAGGTAGTTGACCGTGGCGCAGGACTCAAGGCCCATGCCCCTGCTCAGGCGATTGGTGAAGACGCCGGAGACCGTGCGCATCTCGGTCAGCTGGGTGGTCTCGTTCTGGATGACCGAGGCCAGGGTGATGATCTCGTCCATTGAGAGCTTGCGCCGTGCGGCCTGCTCGTAGTACTCGGCAATCAGCTTGCTCTTGGTGTTGTCGAGGAAGGTGCGGATGATCGTCTCCTCGTCCGTGTTCATATCAAACGCGTACGTATCGGGCCAGAGGTAGCCCTCGAGGACAAAGTCGCGCCCTTCCGTCTTCTTGATGTCCTTGACGAAGCTGTAGTCCAGGAAGAGGTTCGGGCTGCGCATCATGTTGTCAAGGACGGCCTCGTCGAACTTGACGCCCTTCTCCTTGAGCCGCTGCTTGATCTGGAAGTAGCTGAAGCCTTCGGGAATGGTGACGGTGACGGCATGCGGCTTCAGCGTCAGGACGTACATGATCTCGTCATAGCTCATGTCCTTCTTGACATAGTGCGTGCCGGCCAGGTAGGCGCCGTCGAAGCCGTTGAACTTCGACAGCAGCGTGAACAGCATGGTGTTCTTGATGATGCCCTGCTTCTCGAGGATGCCGGCGATCTCCTTGGTGTCGGACGAGCGCGGAATGATGATCTCGATGGCGCCGGGCGTCTTCTCGTCGATGACCGGCTTGCCGCCGGCGGTCTGGAACTCGGTCTGCAGGCGTCCAAAGCGGGCGTTCTGGGCAAGCACGTAGGAGAAGCCGAAGTAGAATCCGGCTGAGGCTACGGCGATGAGCACGACCACAACCATGACGATGAGGAGCGTGCGGTAGACTTTGCGCGAAAACATGATGCCCTCCAGGATTGCCGGCCGCGATGCGGACGCGTCAGGCCTCGTTCTTCTTCGCAGCCCGGTTCTTGGCCCGCATCTCGGTGTTGAGGATGCGCTTGCGCAGCCGGATGGTCTTGGGCGTCACCTCGATCAGCTCGTCGTCGGCGACGAACTCGAGGAACTGCTCAAGGCTGAACTGCAGCGGCGGGACCAGGCGCAGCGCTTCGTCCGAGCCGGAGGCGCGCATGTTGGTGACGTGCTTCTTCTTGCAGACGCTGACGACGATGTCTTCGTTGCGGGGATTGCTGCCCA
>CAYOHO010000027.1:2139-10917 GCA_964403755.1 uncultured Oscillospiraceae bacterium | reverse complement strand
CCTCAACCTCATCCTGCCGGAATATTTCCTGGAGCATCCCGGCGACCTGCCGGTCGAAGCCCGCATCCGCAACATCAACGCAGCGATGAAAGCCTATCTGGAACAGGGCATCCTGCTTCCGGCCGGCGCTGCCGCCGTCGTTCTGCAGCGCACCACGCCGGGACGCAGCGGCCGGCTTGGCCTTGTCCTGGCCATCGACCTTGACCAGTACGACTTCACGCCCGGCAACCGCCAGCTGATTCGCGCCACCGAGGGCACCGTCCTCGACCGGATCCCGCCGCGCGTCGCGATCCGCCGCGATGCGCCGCTGGAGCTGCCGCATGTCCAGCTTCTGATCGACGATCCCAGCCGAACCGTCATCGAGCCCCTGTTCGCAGCGGCACAGGCCGGACAGGCCATCTATGACTTCGAGCTGATGCAGGGCGGCGGCCATCTCACCGGCTACCGCACCGCAGCCGGCGACCAGGCCCTCCTGAATGCCCTGGAAAGCCTCGCCCGGCTCGAGAGCCTGCGCCGCGACGGCCTGCTCTTTGCCGTCGGCGACGGCAACCATTCGCTCGCCACCGCCAAGGCGCACTATGAGCGCATCAAGGCCGAAGCCGGCCAGCCCGGCGCGGCTGCGGACCATCCGGCCCGCTTCGCCCTGGTGGAAGTCATCAACATCCACGATGCCGGCCTCGAGTTCGAGCCGATCCACCGGGCGGTCTTCGACATCGCGCCCGATGCCTTCCGGACCGCGGCCGATGCCTTCTTCGGCGCCGGCACTGTCATGGAAGAAGCCGCTGCCGGATACGCGGGCAGCCTTCCGGAAGCCGAGATCCTGCCGGACGGCAGCCTGATCCTGCCGCTGCTCCAGTCCGACGGCCGCCGGGCGCTGCGGATCGCCATCCCCGGACAGCCGCTGGCTGCAGACGTTGTCACCCGCTTCCTCGACACCCTCGTGCAGGGCCGGGGCGCGCGGATCGACTATATCCATGGTGCAGCCGCCGTCGCCGGCCTGGCTGCCCAGGGCGCCACCGGCATCCTGCTGCCGCCGATTGACAAGGGCAGCTTCTTCGCTGCCATCGCCCGCGACGGCATCCTTCCGCGCAAGACCTTCTCAATGGGCGAGGCGCATGAGAAGCGCTACTACCTGGAGGCCCGCAAGATCATCTGACCGGCTCAGAAAGGCTCAGGCGAATGAACCAGTCTTCTCCTGTCGAACCGAAAACGGTCTGTGTGATCGGGGCCGGACTCACCGGCCTGGTGGCGGCGTACCGCCTCGCCGGACAGGGCCATTCCGTCATCCTGCTGGAGTCCACCCTGGAGGCCGGCGGGATGGTGTCTTCCTTCCCGCTCGGCAGCACGCGCCTGGAGCATCTCTATCACCATTCCTTCACCAGCGACCGGGAGCTCATCGCCCTGGCCGGCGAGCTGGGCCTGAAGGATGCCTTCACCTACCATGAAACCCGCGACGCCCTCTATTCGGGGGGACGCCTGTACCCGTTCTCCGGCGCCATCGATCTGCTCCGCTTCCACCCGCTCCCGATCGCGCAGCGCCTGCGGACCGGGCTGATGGTTCTCAAGGCCGGCCGGATCCGCAACTACCAGTCGCTCGAGCACGAGACCGCAGTCGACCACCTCACCCGCAGCACCGGCGCCGAAGCCTGCGACCGCCTGTGGAAGCCGCTGCTGCGCGCCAAGTTCGACCAGGACGCCGAGCGCGTCTCGGCCGTCTGGATCTGGAACAAGTTCAAGCTGCGCGGCGGCTCGCGGGCCAGCGTGTTCAGCCGGCAGAAGCTCGGCTACATGCGCGGCAGCTTCCAGACGCTGACGGACGCCCTCGTGCGCGGCATCGAGGCCAGGGGCGGCCGGATCCATTATGGCTATACCGCCATGGACATCATCCGGCGCGGCCGGCGCTATCAGATCGCCTGCATCCTGGACAACTGCAGCCAGGCTGCCTTCACGGCCGATGCCGTCATCGCCGCTGTCGCCTCGCGCCAGTTCGCCAACATCGTCACCAGCCTGGCGCTGCCCAAGCCATACATGCAGCGGATCCGCCAGGTGCGCTACAAGGGCGACCTCTGCCTGGTCCTGCGGCTCCGCCGGAGCCTGTCGCCCTACTACTGGACGACGGTCTGCGATGAACTGCCCTTTGTCGTGGCGGTCGAGCATACGAACATGACCGGCACCGGCGCCTATGGCGGATCGGTCGTCTACCTCTCCCGCTACCTGGACGTCTCCGAGCCGCTCTGGATCAAGTCGGATGGCGAGATCTACCAGCAGTTCACCGAAGGGCTCCAGCGGATGTACCCGGGCTTCAGCATCGCCGACGTCATGGACTGGCGCCTGCGCCGCACGCGCTACGCCCAGCCGGTCATCACCTGCGGCTATCCGGCGCGCCAGCCGGAGATGGAGACGCCGGCCGCCGGCGTCTACCTGGCCGGCATGGCCCAGATCTACCCCGAAGACCGCGGCATGAACTACGCCGTCCGGCTCGGCGGCGAGGTGGCCGAAGCGGCTTCCCGCTTCCTGGCCCAGCAGCAGGCGCCCCGCTCCGGCAGCAGCAATGGCAGCGGATTTGGCTGCGGCGCTGGCAGCAATGGCAGCGGCTGCGGCTGCGGCGCTGGCAGCAATGGCGGCGCCAGCCTGAACGCCAGCGGCGACGGCGCCGGCACAACGCTGTGAAGCACACGACAGGCCGGCAGCTCCCCACGCCTTCCGGCCCTGCCAGCCGGCCGGCCAAGGCTGTGCCCGGCCATTCCAGCCGCCCGGCCAGCCCGCCGCCAGACCACGCCCGTGGCATTCCCGAACCAGATGGGCATCCGCTCCGCCGCTGGCTGCCGCTGCTCCTGCCCCTGCTGCCGGCAGCCCTCGCCTTTGCCTGGCTGGGCGGCGACACACCGGCCTTCCTGCTCTGGTGGCTCACCCTGACCATCTTCGGCCTGGCTTTCCTTCCCCGCTCCGGCCGTCTCTTCCACCTGTCGCCGGACCGCGGCTACCTGTTTGCCAAGCCGCTGGGCCTGATCCTGACGGCCGTCACGGTATTCATCCTGTCGACCCTGCACCTCGCGCCCTTCCGCACGCTCGTGATCGCGGCCGTCCTTGCGCTCCTGGCAGCTGCCGTGCACCTGCCGGCGGCCAACCGGGCCTTCTGGCGCACTGCCGCCGCGGATCCGGGAATCCTGACGGCCTGGGGCATCGAAGAAGCCGTGTTCGGCTTCGCCTCCCTCTACTGGACCTTCGCCCGCGGCCTGCATCCGGCGCTTGATTCGCTGGAGAAGTTCATGGACTACGGCTTCATGATGTCGCTCTGGCGCACCGACTTCCTCCCGGCTGCCGACATGTGGCTGGCCGGCAAGCCGATCAACTACTACTACTTCGGCCAGTACCTGGCGACCTTCTGGGCCAAGGCCTGCGGCGTGGCGCCGGTCCAGGCGTACAACCTGGCGATGGCCTCGATGTTCGCGCTCACCCTCTGCCTGTCCCTCGCCGTCGCGCTGCTGATCGGCGCCATCTTCTGCCACGGAAGCCGCCGGGTGTCGCGTCTCCTGCCTCCGGTCTACGGCGGAACCGCTGCCATCCTGCTGACCCTGGGCGGCAACGGCCACATCTTCTACTACGGCGGCAGCACCATCGGCACCTGGCTGTACGAGCGCTTCCGCGACTTCGGCTGGCCGGTCGGCGCGCGGACCGTACCCTACTGGTTTGCCGACGCGACGCGCTATATCGGCTACAATCCGGACACCGCCGACAAGACGATCCATGAGTTCCCCTACTACTCCTTCCTGGTCGCCGACCTGCATGCCCACGTAGTCAGCCTGCTGCCGGTCCTGCTCACGCTTGGCCTGCTTGCCGTCCTGATCACGCGTCCGCTCGGACCTGCCCGGCCCTTCCGCCCCGCCAGGCCGCTGCGACCCGGCCAGTCCCTGCATGCCGCCGCGGCCGCCCTGCCGGAACCGCACCTGCTGCTCCTGGCCGTCCTCCTGGCCGTCTTCATGATGGGCAACTACTGGGACTTCGTCATCTACCTGGCCGTCGCGGCCTGCGTGCTCGTCCTGCGGCCGCAGCTGCAGCCGGCAACGGTCACGCACGGGCGGGCTGCTCTGCTGGCCGGCGCCGGTCTCCTGCTCCTCGCCGTGCCCTTCCTGCTGATCAGCAGCGTCCCCGTCGCGCTCGCCGCCTACGCGGCGGCCGCCGCAGCCGCGCGGTTCTCCGAGCGCCGCTGGACCCATCCCCTGACCGTGACCGTTGCCCGCCTGGCGGAGCTGTTCTTCCTGGCCCACCTCATCGCCCTGCCGTTCAACATCGGCTTTGAACCGATCGCCAAGACCATCGCCCGGGCCCGTACCCATACGCCGCTGATCCAGCTGTGGATTCTCTACGGCTTCTTCTTCATCGCCGGCCTGGTCTTCATCATCGATCTGCGCCGGCAGCGGCGGGCTGCGGAAATCCGCGCCATCAGCCGCTTCCAGGCCGAACCGCACGAAGCGGCCCCGGCCGCGGCCGGCACCGGCAGCGCTGCGGCAGGCGCCGCTGGCAGTACATCTGGCAGCGCCGCCGGCAGTTCATCTGGCAGTTCAACCAGCAGCAGCCGCTTCCTGGCGAGGCTCCTTGACCTGTCGCCGGCGGACCGGCTGCTGCTGGTCTTCCTCATCTGCGGATTCGGACTCATCCTCCTGCCCGAGCTGGTCTATGTCGTCGACATCTATTCCGGCGAGTTCAAGCGCGCCAACACCATGTTCAAGTTCACCTACCAGGCGTTCATCCTGCTCTCGTTCGTCCTGGCCTGGGCACCGCTGCGCCTGCTCTTCCAGCCGCCCGCGGCGATTGCCGGACCGGCCTGGGCGCACAAATCCGAGGAGGCGGCCCGGGCGGTCCGCCAGCGACGTGCCATGGGCTATCTCCTGCTCCTGCTCTTCGTCCCCTCGCTGATGTACCCGGCCCAGGTGACGACACAGTGGCTCGGCAGCTTCAGCCGCAGCAACTACCAGGGCCTGGATGGCGTCCGCCTCTTCGCCGTGAAGGACTCGGCCGGCATCCCGGGCTCGGCGCCGGGCGAGCTGGCGCCCGACTATGCCGCCGTGCAATGGTTCAACACCCATGTCACCGGCCAGCCGGTCATCCTGGAGGCCTATGGCGACAGCTACTCCGACAACTGCCGCATCTCGGCCTACACCGGCCTGCCGACGGTCATCGGCTGGCAGACGCACGAATGGCTCTGGCGCACCAGCAGGGCTACGCCCGATGCCTATGGCAGCGTCGTGGTGCCGCATCAGAATGATGTGCGCACGATGTACACCTCGACTGACCGCAGCCAGGTGGTCCGCCTGCTGGACCAGTACCAGGTCCGCTACATTGTGATCGGCGACCTGGAGCGCCAGAAGTTCACCGCCACTGCGGCTGGCGGCATCGCTCCCCCGGCCGGCACAGCCGCAGCGGCAGCCACGATCGTCAATGAGGCGCTCCTGCGCTCGCTGGGCCGTGTCGCCTTCGAACAGGGGTCGCTGGTGGTCATCGAGCGGACCTGAGCTGGCACTTCCTGGCCGCAATGGGGCGCTGCGTGCAGAAGGGGCACTGCGTTCAAAAAGGGGCGCCGCCTTCACAAAAGGGCGCCCGGGATCTGAAGGAGCACGGCAGCCGCGAAGCGGCGCTGCCTGCCGCAGCCCATGGGACCGGCGGCCATCCGCATCAATAAAAGACCCGGGCAGCCGCCCGGGTCTTTCTCATGTCTGGCACGCGATTCTGTCCGGAGAGCCTGCCCGGCCTTGCCGAAGCAAAGGCGGGCGGCCATGGACTCAGAAGTTCAGGATGGAGACGCGGATCACACCCTCGATCTCGGCCAGGTCGCGGGCAGTCTCATCATCGATCGGCGAATCGACCGAGAGGAAGGACTGGGCGCGCATCTTGTCACGCTTGCGGCTCCAGTGCATAGTCGCGATGTTGATGTTGCGCTTGCCGAGCGTCGTGCCGACGCGGCCGATGATGCCGGGAACATCGTTGTTCTGCATCGCGATGACGTGCGGCGAGAGCTCGAAGTCCATGTGGTAGCCGAAGAAGTCGACCAGGATCTCGGAGTCCTTGCCGAACACCGTTCCGGACACCGACAGCACCTTTTCGTCGGAAAAGAAGCTGACCGTGATCAGGTTGGTGTAGCGCTCGAGCTGGGTCGTCTTGCTCTCGACCACCCGGACACCGCGCTCGGCGATGTTCTGGCGGACGTTGACGTAGCTGACGCGCTCGGTGTTGATCGTCTTGAGGAAGCCCTTGAGGACTGACAGGGTCAGGATGCCGGTGTCCTTCTCGGCCAGTTCGCCGCTGTAGACGATCTCGATCTTGCTGATCGGGGCGGTCTCGGCCTGGTGGTAGATGGCACCCAGCTTCTCGGCCAGGCTGGCGTACGGCCGCAGCTCGCTCATGCTGCCGCCGAAGGACGGCATGTTGATGGCCGATACCAGCTCGCCCTTGAGGGCCTTGGCGACCAGTTCCGTCACAGCCGTGCCGACATTGGCGTTCGCCTCGTGGGTGGAGGCGCCGAGGTGCGGGGTGTAGACGACGTTCTTGAGCGTGAGCAGTGGATGCTCGAAATGCTGCTCGCCGGGCTTGGCGTTGAAGTTCGGCTCCTTCTCGAGGACGTCGATACCGGCTGCCGCCACCTGTCCGGAGACGAGCGCGTCATAGAGCGCCTTCTCGTTGACCAGGCCGCCGCGGGCGGCGTTGACGATGCGGACGCCCTTCTTGCAGAGGGCGAGCTGCGGGGCATCGATCAGGTTGTAGGACTCCTTGGTCTTGGGCATGTGCACCGTGATCAGGTCGGCCTCGGCGAGCAGCTGGCTCAGCTTCTCGCAGCGGCAGATGCCCAGGCTCTCGAAGCGCTCCGGCGCGGTGTAGGGGTCGAAGGCGATGACCCGCATGCCAAGGCCAATGAGCTTGCGGGCCACGATCGAGCCGATGCGGCCGAGGCCGACGATGCCGGCGGTCTTGCCGTCCATCTCGTTGCCGGTCAGCTGTCCGCGGCGGAAGTCATCGTTGTGCGAGCCCTCATAGGCGATGCAGACGTTGCGGAAGATGGCGGTCGCCAGGGCGATGGCCATCTCGGCTGCGGCCATGATGTTGGCCTCGGGGGTGTTGACGGCAATGATGCCCTTGTCGGTGCAGGCGTCGACGTCGATGTTGTCGATGCCGTTGCCGGCCCGGCCGACGACCTTCATGTTCGTGGCGCGGTCCAGCAGCTGGCGGGTGACCTTGGTGGCACTGCGGACGATCAGGGCATCATAGGGGGCGACGATGTCCTCGACCTCGGCCTGGGACAGGCCCAGGCGCTCGTCAACCTCAAAGCCCTGATGGCGCAGGTACTGCACCGCATCGGCGGCAATCTTTTCCGAAATCAGAATCTTCATGACATGTACTCCTCTGAATCAGCATCCGGCGGTCTGCCGGTCTGCGCGGGTCCGGGCCGTTCGGCCGGATGGTTCAGCGCAGGCCCATGACCTCGTCGATCACGGCCAGCAGGCCCTCGATGTCGGCCATGGTCGTGTCCGCCATGTGGGCGATGCGGAAGGTGATGTCCTTCGCCTTGCCATAGCCGTTGGAAATGCTGTAGCCGCGTTCGCCCAGGGCCTTGTTGAGGGTCGAGAAGTCAAATCCGGTCGTATTGCGGATGCAGGTCACGGTATTAGAGAGGCAGTCCTCACAGGCGAACAGGGCGAAATGCTGCCGGGCCCAGCTGCGGACGCGCTCGGCCATCGCGGCGTGGCGCGCGAAGCGAGCGTCGGCGCCCTCCTCGAAGATGCGGTCGAGCTGGTAGTTGAGGGCAAACATGTGGGACAGCGAAGGCGTCGAGGGGTACTGGTAGTTCTTTTCCTTCACGAAGCTGTACAGCTCGACATAGTCGAAGTAGAGGCCGCGGTGCGGCACCTTGTGCGCGTTGCGGATCGCCTTCTCCGAGACGGAGGCGATGGCGAGTCCCGGCGGCAGGCCGAGGCATTTCTGCGATGAGGTAATGCAGATGTCGATGCCGAGCTTGTCGACTTCGATCTTGTGGCCGCCCAGCGAACTGACGGCATCGACGCAGAAGATGACGTCCGGATAGCGGCGCATGACATCGGCGATCGGTTCCAGCGGCGTGGCGACGCCGGTTGCCGTCTCGTTGTGCGTGATCGTGATCAGGTCGTACAGGCCGGTGGCCAGGACCTTCTCAACATCCTCGCCGCCGGGGCAGGTGCCGAGCTCAAAGGAGAACTTGTCAGCCGGGACGGCATTGCTTTCGGCCATCTTGTACCAGCGGTCGCCGAAGGCGCCGATCGAGAAGACGGCGGCCCGCTTGGCCGTACAGGACCGGATTGCGCCCTCCATCAGTCCGCTGCCGGACGACGTGGACAGGATGATTTCGTTCTCGGTGTACATCAGCTTGCGCAGCTTGTCGGAGATCGACTTCTGCAGGGCCGATGCCTCCTTGGTCCGGTGTCCGATCATCGGCTCAGCCATCCTGGCGAGCACCTCCGGACGAACATCCACCGGGCCGGGGATAAAGAGTCTCTTGTACATAGTTCCCGCTCCTTAACGTATATCGCGCAGGCATCCAAACCTGCATCGGCGACTTGGGACCACATCGGCACGGGCCGCTGCGGGCTGGTCAGGGGCTTTCAGCCTGGTCTTCCAGGCCATCGGGCTGCCAGAGCCTTGCGGCCCGGCTTGTCAGTGCCTTGAGGCCTGGCTTGTCAGAGCCTTGCGGTTTTGCTCGCCAAGCCTCACGGCTTGGCGGGGATGGTCAGGACCTGGCCAACCTTGAGGTTG
>CAYOHO010000027.1:0-2039 GCA_964403755.1 uncultured Oscillospiraceae bacterium | reverse complement strand
CGCCAAGCCTCACGGCTTGGCGGGGATGGTCAGGACCTGGCCAACCTTGAGGTTGTCGCTGGTGAGGTTGTTGGCGCTGCGGATCAGCTGCCAGAGGTCGGGTGTTGAGGCGCCGTAGTATTTCCGCGCAATCGAGGTCAGCGTGTCGCCGGAGACGACCGTGTGCTTGGTCGGCAGCGCAATGGCGCCGGACTGGGTGGTAGTGGCAGAGGCCGACGTGGTGCCTGAAGCCTTGGTCGTGACACTGGCCGAGGCGGAGGTCGAGCCCGACGTGACGGCGGAGCTGGCTGACGAGGCGTTCATGGATGTGCTGGCAATGGTCGTCTTGCGGGTCGTGGTTCCGCTGGTGGCAGGCTTCTTGAACAGCATGCTGTAGATGGCGAACACGCAGGCGATGCTGACCAGGGCAATGATGGCGTAGAAGGCGATCTTGCGGCCGCGGCCAGGCGTCTCGAACTCATCGTACATGCCGCCGTCGGCATCGAACGAGGGCTCGCCGGAGGCTGGTTCCGCTGCCGGCAGCTGCCGGTCGGACCGGTTCTTGCGGCGGGTGCCGAAGCCGCCCTCATCTGTGTCCATGTCGGCTGCTGCCGTGCCGGTCTCGGCGCCCGGTGCAAAGGCGGTCCCGGACTGGCTGGCGGCCGTTTCGGCAGGCGCGGCATAGCTGACGCCGGCGGAACCGGCGGCCGCAGCGGCGCCAAGGCCGGCGGCAGCTCCGGCGCGGCCCGCGCTGGCAAAGCGCGAACCCTTCTCCATCGGGGCGATGGCTTCGACAAAGCCGATCATGAACTGCATCGGGGTACCCGGCATCTTGGCCGAGGCGGACGTCATGACGAGACCGGCCGCATCGCTCTGATCCTCGGCTTCGTCGAGCAGGCGCAGCATCTCCCGCTGGCCGACCGCTTCCATCAGCTCGCGGTTGCAGGCGATGATGCAGTCGTCCACCTGCAGCTGGGCGATGTTCGAGTAGCGTACCGTGCCGGCCACGCCAGCGCAATAGAGGTTAAGCCGGTCAACCGGATTGCCGTCGCGGTCAATGGGCTCGAGCGGGTAGTCGTCGGTGGTCAGCGGATAGAGGACGTTGTTGCGGTAGAGGTAGGCGCAGCCGCCGCCCATCGTGATGGCGGCCAGCTCGGAGTCGCGCACGATCACGCCGGCGAAGTAGGGCTGGCGGACGGCTTCATGCTGGAGCATGATGCGGCCGGAGACCTCGACAGCCGTATCGGCCAGCTCGTTGATTTCGGCATCGATGTTGCGTCCGGTCTGCTTCATGTTCTGCAGCATCCGGTCAAGGGCCCGCCGAACCCGGGTGGCGGCGGTGTCCTCGGCGCCGGAGGAGCCGGCATGGGCAAAGACGCTATAGAAAAAGCCGCGGTCCTCACGGTCGAGCGTGATGTCGGCGGCCCGCTGCTCACGGCGGCTGTTCAGTCGTCCATCCAGGAAAAAGGCGTCGGTGGCGCCTGAAGACGGTGTGTATCGGGCTGTCAGCGTGGCAGCTATGCGGGTTGTCGCGGCCTTGACCGGTTTAGCCATGGTCTTTCCTCCAAATGATCCCATTCATGTCCGGGGCAACGGTGCTTCAGGCAGGCGTCCGTTGCGCACATCAGCCCTTTCAGGAAGGGTCATGGCCCGGAATCTGCCGGTCTGCAGTCCGGGGGCCCGATCGGCGGCCGGTCTGCGGCGGAATCGTTTTCAGGCTGCTTCAGCCAGTGTGGCGAGGCAGCGAATGTTTCAGTTGCACGGAAAGCCTGTGGCCAGCCGAAGCAATCCCGGACGCCAACAGGCGGTTCTCATTATAGCATACCGTCGTCCGGCGGAACAATCGCAATTTCCCGGGCCCCCAGCCAGTCTCCGGCGACCGCTGGCGCTCCGGCGAGCCAGCCGCCGGCCAGGGCGAGCAGCTCATCGCGGGCAGGCCGGGCAGGCCGGCCGATGACATAGGCCAGCAGGTCCTCCAGCATACCGCCCAGGGCGCGGCCGGCGGGAAAGCCGAGCCGCATCAGGTCGCGGCCATCAACAGGCATCTCAACCACGGCAAT
>CAYOHO010000026.1:0-11175 GCA_964403755.1 uncultured Oscillospiraceae bacterium | reverse complement strand
ATCGCCCAAGTGCCGCATGGGCATCGTCGTGACCCTGTTGATCGGTTCCAGTCGATCGTTTCCGGGGCTCGCGACACCGCTGGCGCGGTGCGCTCGCGACGACGCTCAGGCGTCGCGCGGGGCTTCTCAGCGGTTCACGATGTTCTTGCAGGGGCGGCCTTCGAGGATGTCGATGATGTTCTGCAGCGCCATCTCGCCGGTGCGGACACCGGACTCGGTGGTGTTGCCGGCGATGTGCGGGGTGAGGATGACGTTGTCGAGCGCCGTCAGCGGGCTGTTCTTGAGCGGCTCGTTCTCGAAGACGTCGAGGCCGGCGCCGGCGATCTTCTTGCTGATCAGCGCCTCAGCAAGGGCGGCCTCGTCAATCAGCTCGCCGCGCGCCGTGTTGATGATGATCGCGTTCGGCTTCATCTTCGCCAGGCTCTCGGCATTGATGATGTGCCGGGTCTCGGGCGTGCTCGGCAGGTGCAGGGAGAGGACGTCGGCCGAACGGATGATCTCGTCGACAGTCGCCTGCTGGACGCCGTTCTCGGCCGCGAAGGCCTGGTCGAAGTAGAGGTCGAAGGCCATGGCCTTCATGCCGAAGGCGTTGGCCCGGCGGATGACGCCCTTGCCAATTGCGCCCATGCCGAGGACGCCCAGCGTCTGGCCGCGCAACTCGTGGCTGCCGAAGCGCTTCCACTGGCCGCCGCGCACCGCGGCATCGTGGCGCAGCAGGCTGCGCTCAAGGCAGAGGATGTAGGCCAATGCGGCATCGGCGACCGATTCCGTGTTCGAGCCCGGCGTGTTGCAGACGGCGATGCCCAGCTTCTTCGCGGCAGCGGTGTCGACCGAGTCGTAGCCGACGCCGTTCTTGGCCAGGACCTTCAGGTTCTTCGGCGCCCGCGCCAGCAGGTCGGCCGAATACTTCTCATTGCCGAAGAGGATCGCGTCGGCGTTGTCCCATAGCGCGACGATCTCGCTCTCTTCCAGGATGCGGCCAAAGGGGTTGAGCACCAGCTCATCGAAATACGCGCGCGCCCGCTCGTGTAGCTTGGAAAAGGAAGGGGAACTCAGCGAGGCTGCGCCAATCATCAGTTTCATGCGGTTCTGCTCCTGACTATCTTGTTTATACAGTGCCGGCGCCGGCGAGCGTGCTCGCTGCCGGCCCCGAGCAAGCCCGCGCTCACGACGTCGCATTCGCGACGCATGGCTTCTTACTTCACGGCGTCGACGTAGGCTTTCGCGATTTCGGTGATCCGGGCGAAGTCGTGCGCGGCGATCAGCTTCTTGTTGGCGAGCGCATCGCCGATGCCGAGACCGACGCAGCCGGCTTCGATGAAGTCGCGGGCGTTCTTCTCGTTGATGCCGCCGACGGCCAGGAAGGGGATGTGGCTGAGCGGGGCGCAGACGGCCTTGATGTAGCCGGTTCCGAGCACGCCAGCCGGGAACATCTTGACGAAGTCGGCGCCCGCGTTCCAGGCGGTCATGGCCTCAGTCGGCGTCAGCGCGCCGGGGATGGAGACGCAGCCAAGCCGCTTGGTTTCGGCGATGACATCCACGTCGGTATTGGGCGAGATCATGTAGAGGGCGCCGGCGTCGAACGCGGCGTTCACCTGCCGGACATTGAGGACGGTGCCGGCGCCGACCAGCACGCTGTCGCCGAACGTTGTGCGAATCAGCTCGATGGACTTGAGGGTGGGGGTGAGATCTTCCGAGCGCGCGTCGAACGTGACCTCGATGCACTTGATGCCGCCGGCCTGCATCGCCTTGACCGTATTGACGACTTCGTCAACCGGGACGCCGCGCATGATCGAGACCAGCTTGGCCTGCTTCAGTTCCTTCAGGATATCCATTGAGCCTTCCTCCGTTTGTGTAGTCCGCTGGCCGGCCGCCCCGGCCGATGCGCCAGACGGTCCGAACCTTATCCGGATTGTATCCAGATGTGATTCACTGTTGCCAAATGTGATTCAATGCCATTATAGGTCATGCGCATATCATGTCAATGTCTTTGCAAGGTTGTGATCGGTTATATTGACGTTGCCATAAGGTGATGATATGTTTGAGGTGCAAAGCGCCTGCTTGCAGGCCCGGTTCGGCTGCCGGCCGGACGCGCCACGCCTTTACGGGAACCATGCGCCCGGTCTGCCAGCCGGACGCGCCATGCCATTCATTCCAGGGGGAGGGTCAGCCATGCTGAGCCGGGAACGCCAGAACGCGATCCTCGAGCTGATGTCGGTGCAGGAAACCGTGCGCATTTCCGAGCTCACGGCGCGCTTTGACGTCTCCGTCGCCACGATCCGGCGCGATCTGGACGAGCTCGAGGCGCAGCAGCTGGTGAAGCGCGTCTATGGCGGCGCCACGCTGGCCGAGCAGAAGCCGTTCACCCGCCCCATGTTCCGCAACCGCGCCAGCCAGCACCACCTCGCCAAGGTGGAGATCGGCAAGGCCGCCGCAGCCCTCGTCCAGAGCGGCGACACCGTGCTGATCGACATTGGCACGACCACGCTGGAGGTTGCCCGCCAGCTCAAGAGCCTCACCAGCGTCACCGTCCTGACCAATTCACTGCCGGTCCTCAACGAGCTCGCCGACAGCAGCCTCGAGGTCTACTCGCTCGGCGGCCGGCTTCGCCACCAGGAGCTCGCGCTCAGCGGCGGCATGGCGGTCGGCAGCCTCGGCGGCTTCTTCTTCGACAAGGCGTTCATCGGCGCCGGCGGCGCCACCCTCGAGAACGGCGTCACCGTCTACAACCCTGACAGCGCCCTGCTCAGCTCGGCCATCGTCGCCCGCGCCAAGGAAGTCATCCTCTGCGCCGACAGCAGCAAGTTCGGCAGCAATGGCTTCGCCTTCGTCTGCAGCCTCGAGAAGGTCGGCACCATCATCACCGACAGCGGACTGAGCGAAGAATACCGGACCGGCATCGCCGAGCGCGGCATCCGCCTGATCCTTGTTGAGGCAGGGCCTTAGCCTGAGCCGTGAGAACCAATCGCCCGGCGCCTGCGGCCGCATGATCCCGGGCGATCCTTTCCCAGAGACCAGACGCATCCCGACAACCGGCCGCACCCCTGAACCATCGCATCAAGCAAGCCTGGAGGAACACCATGGGAACGCACTACGTCTACTTCGATTCCGGCACGTCCAACTCCCGCGCCTACCTGGTGGATGCGGACCTGAACCTGATCACGGTCGAGAAGGCCGCCGTCGGCTCGAAGGACTCCGCCATCGCCGGCTCCAACAAGGTCCTGATCGAGGGCCTCTTCAGCCTCTACAACCAGGTCCTCTCGGCCAACGGCCTCAGCGACACTGATGTGATCGACATCTACTCGTCCGGCATGGTGACCAGCCCCTACGGCCTCTATGAGATCCCGCACCTGCCCGTGCCGATTTCGACCGAGGGCCTGGCGCAGAAGGTCCACCCCTTCGTCGAGGAGACCCTCTTCCACCGCACGATCAACCTGATCCCGGGCCTCAAGACCATCAACGAGGACTTCGCCTACGTCAACAACGTGCGCGGCGAGGAGATTGAGATCGTCGGCCTCATGGACACGCTCCACGACCTGCTCGGCGGGCGCAGCGCCGCCATCATCATGCCCGGCTCGCACACCCACGCCATGCTCGTCCAGGGCAGCGAGATCCGCGGCATCCTCTCCAACTTCACCGGTGAGCTCTTCCACGCCCTCAGGCAGTCGACGATCATCGCCCCTGTGCTCAGCGCCCCGATCGACTCGTTCGACCCCGAGATGATCCGGCTCGGCGTGCGCAACCTCAAGAAGTTCGGCTTCAGCCGCGCCATCTACATCGGCCACGCCATGCGCCTCTTCAGCCAGGGCGACGCCCGCGCCCGCCGCAGCTACTGCGAAGGCGTCATCTCCGGCGGCGTCTGCCTCTCGCTCGGCGAGTACTGCCGCACCGCCTGGAGCGGCTGCGAGACCGCCGTCATCGCCGCCGACGCCAAGATGATCGAGGCCTACCGCGCCGTGCTCGCCGAATGCCCTGAAATCAAGGACGTCTATGCCGTTCCGCTCTCGTCCACCCAGAGCTACGCGCTCCAGGGGTTCCGCAAGATCGCCCGGCTGCGCGGCGTGTAAGCGTCGGCAGCTGGCAGCGGCAGGCTCAAACGATCGAGATCTTTACACCGGGCGATTGGTTCCAGGATGATGGAACCGGTCGCCCGTCCTCTTGTACCTGCCGCCCTGAGAACCAGTCGCCCGGGCAGTTGATTCGCATATCCGCGAACCGATCGCCCGGGCGATTATTTCTGTCATGCCTTTTGCTACAATAGCCTTATGAGTGATGAAAGCAGGCAAGACCGCGATGATTATCCAGTTTCCCGGCAATGACCGCAAACCTGAGAACACCGTCAAGGACCTCGAAAAGGCCGCGCTGGCCGAGGCCTCGGACCTGCTCCGCACCCAGATCCGCCGGGCATCCGATCGCGACGGCTTCGTGCCCTGCCGCGGCACCGGCGAAGCAACGCGTCCCGTCTGGGAAATCCTCGACCTGGCCCGGCAGGCGCATGCGGGCAGCCGACCGGTCTTCGCGCTCGACCTGATTCTGCGCGCCCTGCACGCCATGGTCTCGCTGGTCAACAAGTGCGACGACTCCAACGGTCATGTCGGCGATGCGATCCGGGCCTGTCTCGACCTCATCCACGAAGTCATCAGCGAGACGGCCGCCAGCCCGGCCCTCGACCACGCCACCCGCAAGGCCCTGTTCAGCAAGCTGCTCACCGAATCCGCGAACAAGCGCTATGAGGGCTGGATCGAATGGCCCCTGCACTTGCTTGAGACAAGTACAGCGCTCACCAGCGACCCCGTCCTCTACGACCGCCTCGAAAGCCACCTGTCGGGCATGCTGGCCGCCCGGACGACTGATTCCTGGAACACTGACTTTGAACGGGAACGGATCGCCCTGATCCAGCACCGGCTGATCCTGCAGCGCCACGGCCCTGCGGCCGCCCGGACCTTCACCGATGCCCACCTCGATTTCCCCTCGTTCCGGGAAAAGGCGATCGAGACGGCCCTGGCGGAGCAGGACTACGCAGCTGCCCTGGCCCTCGCCCGGGACGGCGAGAAGGCCGACCAGAAATATGCCGGTCTCGTCGCGAAATGGAAAGGCTGGCAGCACACCGTCTACGAGCGCTCCGGCCAGACTGGCCGCCAGCGGGAACTGGCCCTGGAACTGCTGCTGGGCGGCGATTTCGAGTACTATCTCGCGCTCAAGCGAACCTATCGCCCGGACGAATGGACCGTCCTCTATCCGGATATCCTCAAGCGCCTGGCTGTGGACCGGTTCCAGGGGGAAGCCGTGTACACCAAGGCCCTGATTGAAGAACAAGACTGGCCGCGGCTGCTGCACTATACCCGGCAGTTCCCCTCGACGATCGAAAGCTTCTATAAGTACCTGCTGCCCCATCACCGCGATGAGGTCTTTGACGTCTATGTCCGCTTCATCGAGGAAGAAGCCGCCGAAGCCGGCAACCGCAAGAAATACTACAATGTCTGCAAGCACATCCGCAAACTGCAGAGTCTGGGTGGACGCGATGAGGCCGAACAGGTCATCCGGAAGCTGCGCGAAAAATACCAGAACCGTCCGGCGATGCTGGAAGAGATGAACAAGCTATAAGGGGAACGGCAGCTGCCCGGCTGAAGGCACATTCAGAACGCTACAGGAATTCCATTCAGAAGTTTTCGCCAATTCCATTCAGAAGTTTTCGCTCTTTTCATTCAGAAGATTTCGGAAACTTTGAGCATGTTTAGGAAACCCTGGGTAACTCACGCGGCTTTGCTCACTCATTTTGAAATCAGCATGGCATATCGGCTTGCCGCCGCATCCCAGACTTCCGGGTTCTGCGGTTCATACGTCTTCAGTTCGCTCGAGGCGGCAATGATGCGCCGGGCTTCGGCAAGGTCCTTGATCGCGCCCTGGGCCATCAGCTGGACGGCGATGTTGCCCAGGGCAGTGGCCTCAATCGGCCCGGCGATGACCCGGCTGCCCGTGGCGTCGGCTGTGAACTGGGAGAGCAGACCGTCCCTGGTGCCGCCGCCGACTACGTGGATAGCGGGGAAGCGGCGCCCGGAGACTTGCTCGATCTGCTGCTTGGTCAGACGGTACTTGAGCGCCAGGCTTTCGTAGATGCAGCGCACGATTTCGCCGATCGTTTCCGGAACCGGCTGGCCGGAGGCGCGGCAAAGCTCGCGGATGCGCCCCGGCAGGTCGCCCGGTGTGCCCAGGACATCAGCATCGACATCGATCAGGCACTTGAATGGCTCGCTGGCCAGGGCCAGGCGTTCCATATCGGCGTAGCCGATCTCGTGGCCCTCGCGGAGCCACTGGCGGCGCGACTCCTGGATCAGCCACAGGCCCATGATATTCTTCATGAACTGAATCTTGCCGCCAAATCCACCCTCGTTGGTGAAGTTGAAACGGGCCGACTGGTGGTTGATGATCGGCTGGTTGCTCTCGATGCCCATCAGCGACCAGGTGCCGCTGCTCAGGAAGATGAAGTCCTTTTCCAGCGCCGGCACAGCGACAACCGCCGAGGCCGTGTCATGCGAGGCGACGCGGACGAACGGCACCGCCGGCAGGCCGAGCTCGTTGCAGACATCGGCCGAAAGCGTGCCGGTCACGGTGCCGGCGTCAACAAGCGGCGCCAGGACTGCTTCAGGCAGATTTACAGCGGCGAGAATCTCGCCTGCCCAGCTGCGGCTATGGGCGTCGAGCATCTGGGAGGTAGAGGCGATCGTATACTCGGTCTGCTGCACGCCGGTCAGGAAGTAGGCCATCAGGTCCGGCATGAAGAGCAGCGACTTTGCCCGCCGGAGCAGGTCCGGCTGCTGGCTGGCCAGCGCCTGGACCTGGAAGACTGTGTTCAGCGCCATGAACTGGATGCCGGTCAGGGCGTAGACTTGCTCCTTCGGGATCTTCTGGAACAGGTCGCCCATAGCCTGGCGGGTGCGCTGGTCGCGGTAGTGGACCGGGTTGGCGAGCAGGCTGCCGTCCGCGTCGAGCAGGCCGAAGTCGACGCCCCAGGTGTCGATGCCGACGCTGTCGAAGCCGCCAGCGAGCCGGCCCTTGACGAGCCCCTGCTTGATCTCGAACATCTGGCGCAGGAAATCCCAATAGAGTGTGCCGTTCAGCATCACCGGGTCGTTGGCGAAACGATGGATCTCCTCGAGCGTGATTGTCTGGCCATCAAAGCGGCCGAGCATGGCGCGCCCGCTGGAGGCTCCGAAGTCAAAGGCCAGTACCCGTTTTTCCTCTGCCATGTTCGTATGCTCCTTCCTTGGTCATTCGCTTTGGTCCGCCGATCGGACGCATGCTCCTTCATTGGTCATTCGCATTGGTCCGCCGATCGGACGTATGCTCCTGCATTGGTCATTCGCTTTGGTCCGCCGACAGCTCAGCGCGGCCGGTTATAGGCAGCCAGCGCCGCGTCCCGGAAATAGGCGATGCGTTCCGGAAGGCCGGGGAACCGGGCGGCCGTCTCCGGCGAGAGGAACCCGGCCCGGAGGTCCTGCGTGGCAAAGCGCTCATGGCCGATCAGGGCCCAGGCGGCGTCATAGAGGCCGGCGAACTGTGGCTCGCGCATGGCGAGGCAGATGAACGGCTGGCGCGGCTGGTTGATGTCCTCGCCGCTGATCTGGAAGAAGCCGTACCGCTCGCACAAGGTCTGCAGGCGCTCGAGCTGGGCGCGGGTGTTTCTCGATGGCATGTAGGTGACGGCCTGGAAGCCGAGTCCATCGATCACGCTGAAAAGCACGTCGAGATAGCCATCCTCAAAGGTCTGCGCCTTCTTGTCGCCGGTGATGGAGGCCGTGACATCGCCGAGGTAGGGATAGGCGAGGATGATGCCATGCTCGCGGGCGAAGGCGACGACCTCGGAAACCGGCGGGCACTCGTCGGTGGCGGGGATGTAGAAGCGGCTGACCAGCTCGCCCTTCAGGACGTTGAGGAGGTCGTAGGCCAGCTGCGGGTTGGCCGCGTCTTCGAGATAGGCACGGGGCTTTTCGGCGAGCGGGATTTCCAGCGAACCGGTGAGGAAGCCGGTGAGTGCCGGGCCGGCGCCGAAGCGGCCGATGAGCTTTCGGGCAACGGCGAACAGCAGGTGGCGTTCGGTCACGCCGCCGCCGTCCTGGGCCTGCGAGAGCGGCAGAACATCGGTGTCGTAGTCGAGCGAGAAGCCGTACGGTGCGAGCAGGGCCGCGAGGCGCTCCGCCATCTTCCGGTTGCGGCGGCCGCGGGCGGCACGGAGCGGGGCGAGGAAGACGTCGAGCGCGTCGATTTCGGTGTGTGGGACGCCGTGCAGCGCCAGGTAGGCAATTGTTTCCTGGTCGGGGTTGTTGATGCGCTTGCCCTCAAGGAACGTGCCCGCAAAGGAGGCGCGGAGCTCGCAGCCGATCGTTGTCGCCAGGCCGAGGATGCGTCCGGCTTCCGTGAACTCGCGGGCACCGGCGATCGAGTCGTGGTCCATGATGCCGGCAGTGGCGAGTCCGGCCTGCCAGGCCCGGAAGGCAGCGAGCGTCGGCGAGTAGGGGGAGAAGGAGTAGGTCGTGTGGATATGGCTGTTGACGTCGCGGCTCGCGGCCGGGTGCTCGATGCGGCCGGTGTCGGCTTCCGCTCGGATCAGGCGCAGGGCTGCGAGCCGCTGTTCGCGGTCGGGGTGGTTCAGCTGCTCGACCAATTGGGCGATCTGCGATTGAATCAGTTCCTTTTCAATCAGGCTTTCGGCTTCGGTCGGCATGGGCTTTTCCTCCTGAGGACGGTCCAGGTTTTGTGCGCGGCCATTGTGCCGGCAAGCTTGGCACGATGGCAGGGGCGATGCTTTCAGTGCAGCATGTTCTGGCCGCCGGTGACGGGGAGAGCCTGGCCAGTCTCGTTGGTCTGCTCGACCAGGTAGTAGATGGCGCGGGCGACGTCCTTCGGTGAGCAGCCCTTCTTCATCGGGACCTTGGAGACGTAGAAGTCGTAGACGTCCTGCACGGTCTTCGCGCCCGGCACCTTGCCGGTGTTGAGGTACTGGACGAAGAGGCCCTTGTCCGGGTCGCTCCACAGCGGGCCCTCGTAGAAGTTGCCGGGACAGACGGCGTTGACCTTGATGTTCTGGTCGACCAGCTCCTTGGCGAAGCTCTGGACCAGCCCGATGCCGCCGAACTTGCCGCCGGCGTAGGCGAAGTTCCGGTTCGAGCCCTCGAGCCCGGACTTGGAGTTGATCTGGATGATGTCGCCGTACCACTCCGGGTCGAAGCGGTGCTGCAGGCGCATGGGCCGGGCGGCGTACTTGGCGCAGAGGAAGAAGGCGGTGTAGTTGATGTGGGTGACAAACTCGAACGCCTTCAAGTCCATCTCCTCGAGCCCGCCGGCCTTGAGGACGCCGGCATTGGAGACGAAGATGTCGAGCCCGCCAAAGGCCAGAACGGTGTCCTGCACCAGCTGCTCGATCGATTCTTCGCTG
Source organism: uncultured Oscillospiraceae bacterium (assembly GCA_964403755.1). GTDB lineage: Bacteria > Bacillota > Clostridia > Saccharofermentanales > UBA5734 > JAXGXQ01. Next base: position 1,742 of record CAYOHO010000026.1, on the reverse strand, counting down.
CCGACGTCGACCTTGAGCGCCAGGGCGCTCCCTTCGCCATAGGCCTCGCGGATCGAGCCGGCGACCGTTTCCGCCAGCGTCCGGTTGAGGTCGGCGATGACCACGGTGGCGCCCTGGGCGGCCATTTCGCGGGCGATGCCTTCGCCGAAGCCCTGGGCGGAGCCGGTGATGATCGCGACCTTGCCGGCCATGCGGCCGCCGCGGGCCGTCGACAGGCCGACTGTGAACGAGCCCAGTCCCGTGACGCCAAGCGTCAGCGAGCCGCTGCGGCCAAAGATGGGGCTCGGTCCCAATTGCTCCGACAGGCTCGCATACAGCCTTTCGATATCATCCGCAATGTCGCCCAGCAGGATGCCATCGGACCGCCGTTGAAGCGACTGCGTCTCAAGCTTTGCTGCGGTGAGACGGGCATCCGCCTGGAACGTCACCCGGGGATGCATGCCGTCGGCCAGAACCAGGCGCGCCCGGATGGCCGGCGCCAGAGCCGCGGCGAATGCCTTCTGTTCCGGAGAGAAAATTGTGGCAGCAGATAGCATGCGTCGTTCCTCCTTGGCCCGCGGCGCCCGGAAGCGCGGGGGTTGGTTCCCAGATCGGCTCAACCGGTCTGTTTAGATTCAAATCGGCTCAACCGATCTGGTTATGATTCAGATCGGCTCAACCGGTCTTGTTCAGATCGGTCGTGCGTTTGCGAGCAGATGCCTTTCGGCCGCGGCGCTCCAGAGGCCGTTGTTGGCGGCGACGATCCCGGCCAGCTGCGCAAACAGCGGATCGGTCTCGCCCAGGCTCTTCAGGTCGGCGAGCGCCGTGAGCGGCAGGTTGATCTGGTTGTAGATCAGCTTCTTGCCGCCGGGAATATGCGGCAGATTGAGTGTGGTCTCGACGACGCAGTTGAGGCCGCCAATGTGCGTCACCATGACCGCCGGGTCGAGCCGGCCCTTCGCCATCAGGTCCAGCGACTCGATGATGTCATCGGTGTTGCCGCCGCTGTTGCCGCAGACCTGGGTCATGTTGTAGTGCACGTTGTAGAAGTTGAACGCGACCGTAAAGTCGGCCTTCGAGGGGCCGGCGAAGAAGTTGAGGCAGCCGTCGTAGCCGAGGATCCGGTCGGCCTGCTCGATCACGGCGGGCACCGGCGCGAAGACGAAGATGTCATTATAGCCGGCATCGTCCTTCGTGAACGAGCGCAGGAGCGCCGGCACGTCGGCAACGCCGCTGGTGTTGACGTACTTGAGGGTGACACCCTGTCTGGCCGCCTCCTCGACGCTGAAGATCGAGGCCGCCCGCTCGAGGCGCGTCGCGTCGATGTCGGTCACGACGAGAAGGCCGGGCTTGCGGTCGTTGTGGATCGCGTAGTCGATCGCGCCCAGGCCCATCGGGCCGACGCCGGCCAGAAGCGCCAGGTTCCCGCCCTCGACAATGCCCATGCGGTGCTGATAGGAGCCGGGCGTCATGTGGTAGTTCACGTGGTAGCCGCCGACAATGCAGGAGACGGGCTCGGAGAGCGAGCCGTAGAAGAAGGTGTCGCCCCGGTACGGCAGCAGGCACTCATGCGCCATGACGGTCTCGGGGATGACGACGTAGGTGGCGGCGCCGCCGATGGTCGTGAACGAGTAGCCGGGCGCGGCGTAGACGTTCGCCGGGTCGTTGATCGCCGGCTGAATCGCGAAGCGGTCGCCCGGCTTGAACTGGTGCTGCCACTTCTTGCCGACCTCGATCAGCTCCCCGCAGAATTCGTGGCCGAT
>CAYOHO010000025.1:0-11769 GCA_964403755.1 uncultured Oscillospiraceae bacterium | reverse complement strand
GAAACCGTTCACCTATGCCTGTACGTCCACCGGGAGGTCATTTACATCGACAAGGTTGACGGCCCGGGCAGCATGCGCATGTTCTCGCAACTGGGCCGTGTCGCCCCATTCCACTGTACGGGCGTGGGCAAGGCTATCCTGGCCAACCTGAACCAGCAGGCGCGTGAACGGATCCTGGCCACGGCGAACCTCAAGCCATATACGCCAAATACACTGACGACGATGGATGCGCTGCGCGCCGAACTGGACCGGATCCGGGAGCAGGGCTATGCCATCGACGAGCAGGAGATCGAGATCGGCTTGCGTTGCGTCGCCGCACCGATTTTCGACCGCAAGGGAGAAGTAGTCGCTGCCGTCAGCGTGGCCGGACCCACGACGCGGCTTGATCCGTCGACCGTTGCGGCCATTACCGAGGATGTCCGCAAGTTCAGCGCTCTGGTCTCGGAGCGGCTGGGCTATCAGGCAAGGTATGCGGATACGCTGACCGAGGCCTGAAGGCGCCGGCCATCCACGCCGCTGACATGGGTTTGCATCGGCAGCATACTGCCAGGCTGAATGCCTGGCAAAAGCACGTCACATAATACGAACGCCGTGCGGCATTGCCGCACGAACTGCTGACAGCAGCAAATGTCCGGCCGTGCAGACAAGACGACGGTTCGGACCGGCAGCATAACCGTTCGAATCCGCCGAACGATTCGATCGGGAAACGCCGAACGATTCGACCGGAAGACATCGAACGACTTGACGGGGAGGGCCAGAGGCATGTCATTCCAGACGAGGGTTCAGAAGCTTCAGCAGGCCCTGCAGCAGCAGGGCATTGACCTGATGCTCTTCTGTGACCGGGAAAACCTCATCTACTACACCGGCCTGACGGAAATCGAGTGCTTCGGCCTGGTCGTCCCGGCTTCCGGCGAGGCCCAGATCGCAGCCATGACCGTTGACCTGCCGCTGCTGCGCACCATTCCCGGCGTCGGCCCGCTGCACGGCTATGTCTACGGACATGGTTCGCTCGGCCAGACCCTTACCGCCCTGATCGCCGGCTATGGACTCGAACGCCCGAGGATTGCCTTTGCCAAGTACTTTGTCGAGGTCGCTGTCTTTGAGGCCATCTGGAAGGCCGTTCCCGGTCTGCAGCTGGTCAATGGCACCCAGATCGCCTACGGCGTGCGCAGCCGCAAGGAGCCGGGGGAGCTGGACCTGATCCGTGCCGCCGCCGCCATGGTCATGGCGGGCATGGACGCGGCCGTGACCATCATCCGCCCGGGCCTGACCGAGACGGAGGTGCTGGGCCATGCCGAGCTGGCGATGCGCCGCGCCGGGTCGGAAGGCTCGAGCTTCCGCATGCAGGTGCTTTCGTCAGACCGCCAGATGCTGACTCATCCGCACGCCCGGGCCATCCCGCTGGCCGACAACCAGCCGGTGGTCATCCATATCGGCGCCACAACCGGCGGCTATGGCGCCAAGATCTGCCGCACCGTCATGCTGGGCCGTCCTGCCCCGGAGAAGCTGGCGGGCCATGCCCTGGTCGTGGCAGCCCAGCAGGCGGCAGTCGGCCGCTGCCGGCCCGGCACCCCGGTCCGCGAAGTCTGGCAGGCCGCCGCCGACGTCTTTGCTGCGGCCGGCCACGAACGCGGACTGATTCCTGACATCGGCTACGGCATCGGCATCCGGCAGTCCGAGTTCTATCCGATCATCGGCCGCGACCGCGACTACACCCTGGAGGCCGGCATGGCCGTCGACCTCATGTTTCCCACCCTGTACCACCCGACGATGGGCGGCCCGCGGATCACCGACACGCTGATCGTCGGCAATCCGCCCGAAGTCCTCACCCCCTACCAGTATGACCCGATCTTGAAGCCCTGAAGCCATGGCCGTGACGGAATTGTGATAGCACGGGACAGCGTTCCCGCAAGGATGAAAAGGAGGAAATACTTTGAGAAAGGTCAGTTTGCTGGCAAAAGTGGATCCGGACAAGTGCACGGGCTGCCGCATATGCGAGCGGGTGTGCCCGACGCTGGTCATCAAGGTCATCGACCGGAAGGCTGTCGTCGATGAACCGAACTGCACCGGCTGCGGCGGCTGCGAACAGCGCTGCTCATTCCGCGCGATCACGCTGGTGAAGCGCGAGGATCCCTACACCATCTCGTTCCCCATCGACGAGTCGAAGCGGGCCGAAATCGACGCCCTCTGCCGCAAGGCCAAGTTCCACCCCGAGCAGATCGTCTGCTACTGCACCGAAACCCGCGCCGAGGAAGTCGCGGCCAGCGTTCTCGCCGGCAATGACACGCCGGAAAAGGTCTCGGCCACGACCGGCATCCGCACCGGCTGCAAGATCGAGTGCATCCAGCCGATCCTGCGCCTGCTCGACGCGGCCGGATACAAGCCGGTCCCGCCGGCGGGCGGCTACCAGTGGTACGGCCTGACGCCGACCGTGTATGACATTCCCCAGGAAGTCAAGGACAAGTACCAGAAGCGCGGCTTCTTCTTCGACGACGACATCCGCATCTTCGAAGAAGTCATTCACGCCAAGGAATAAGGAGGCTGGAACGTGCGTAAACCGATTGCCCCGACTAAGCCCAGGGTCTCCCAGTACGGAGTCGACCCCAAGTTCGTCACCAAGCGCCTGTCCGAGTTCCCCGAGATCACGTCGGTCCAGCTGACCGAGCTCTTCCCCGATACACCTGCAGTCATCTATCCGTCTCCGGCCGGCGTCGAAGCCGTCCGCGAGGCCACGGTGAAGTCGCTCGCCAGCGTCGACATGAGCATGATCGGCCCGGACAACTCGGTGAACATCTGCGCCTCCCACCACGGCTTCACGCTGCTGGGCGGCGAAGCCTACGCCACGATGCTCAAGACCATCCGTGACGAAGTCGAGCGCCGCACCGGCTGCCGCAACATCCGCCTGCGTGCCGGCGTCGGCATGCGCCTGCGGGAGACCGAGGAGTACATCAAGGCGTTCGGCCTCGACACGCACTTCGGTCCCGGCAAGGCCCGCGGCGTCGCCCCGATCGACGAGGCCGTCGCCATCGAGACGGAGATCGGCACGCTCTACGGCATCAAGGCAATCTACGATGCCGACTTCATCATCCATGCCCACAACTCGGATGTGCGCGAGATCCATTTCCACCGCCAGGTCGACCGGGCCGTCAAGCCGTTCGGCATGTCCTACGCCCGTGCCGAGACCCGCTCGACCTACCACCAGAACCTGGGTCCGCGCGGCGCCAACTTCACAGCCCGCTCCATCTTCAACTCCGATTTCGTGCAGAAGAAGTTCGCCTTTGCCGCATTCCTCTCGATGTCGCCCGCTGGCGTTGTCGGCGTCGACGCCCACAACGACCTGTTCGCACTCAATGACCGCCTGACGATCGAGGGCCTCAAGTACTACGGCAAGATCATCACGCTGTTTGGCCAGGTCGACGAGTGCATCGTCGGTCTCGACTTCCCCTGCCCGGTGCCCTACGTCTTCGCCTCTGGCGTCATCTACGCCAATTTCGCCTGCGCCAACATCGACCTGTTCGACCTCGACGGCCTGCCGCCGTACACCTGGTACACCGAGGCGTTCTACGGCAAGGACGGCAAGCCGCTGATCCCGTCGATTCCGCCCGTGAACCCGGCGATCAAGCTGATCGTCCACAACTATGCCTGGGGCGGCTACCCCAGCGCATTCTTCAGCCACCACACGCCGACCGTCGTGGTTGGCCAGGAACAGGCCGACGTCATGAACCGCTGCCCGATGAACGTGAAGTACATGCAGCATGCCGTGGTCGCCCAGGACACCGACACGGCCATGGAGTTTGCCTACAAGGTTGCGAAGACCGACAAGGTGATCATCTTTGACGGCGCCGCCGGCGGCATCAACGTCAGCGAAAGCATGGCGAAGCTCCTGCTTGAGAAGGCACCGGTCGCCAGCCGCCTGGTCGATGAAGTCCTGATGCCCAAGTGGCTGCGTCAGCGCGGTATCGACCCGGGAGCGCTGGCCGCGCCCACCCGCTAGGAAGCCCCGGAGAAGGAAGCATGGGCCGGACGGTCCAGGGAGGTGCTCAAGCCAGGCCCCACACTCGGCTGACCTGACCGATGTGTCCGAAGCCTGTCGGTGACGGAAGAAGGATTGCTCAGCAGATGTTCAATTGGTCCACCGCCTGGCGAGACCGCTGCCTGATGTCCGGGCAGCGGAGACAGCGTCCCGGCACAACTCAGAACCGTCATCCTGAACCCATGTCGCCCTGGCCGCTGCCACCGGCGGATCCGGGCAACTGGGCGGCAGCCAGCCGTCCGCGGCAATCACGTCAATCTACATGAAAAGGCAATCCCAATGAAAAGGAGCGACACCCACATGAGCACAATCGTGGAACAGAAAGCCAAAACCGCCAAACCGTACCAGATGATCGAGCCGGGCCCCGGCTTCAAGTCCGGCTGGGCAGACTTCCCGAAGCATCTCAACCAGAAGACCATCACCGCCGGCGTCATCTCCACCGTCTTCGGCTGCACCGGACCGGCGCTCGTCGTCATCGACTCCGCCACCAAGGCCGGCTACAACCAGGCGCAGATCGTCTCCTGGCTGTTCGGCATCTACTTCTTCGGCGGCCTGCTGGGCGTGCTGCTGTCATCCTTCTACAAGATGCCGATCAGCGGCGCCTACTCGATCCCGGGCGCGGCCATGATGGCCACCGCCCTGGTCGGCATTCCCTTTGAGGAAGCCTGCGGCGCCTTCTTCATGGCCGGCGTCATCGTCCTTGTTCTCGGCGCCTCCGGCCTGATCGGCAAGATCATGCGCTGGCTGCCCCTGCCGATTGTCATGGCCATGATCACCGGTGCCATGATCCGATTCGGCAGCGGCATCATCACCAGCATCGTCAGCTTCGACGCCAAGACCGGCGCCCTCAACACCAAGCCTTTCATCGTCGGCGGCCTCACGCTCGTCGTCTTCCTGATTCTGCCCAAATTCACCAAGAAGGTATCGCCCGTGCTCGGCGCCCTGATTGTCGGCCTCGTCGCCGCCATCGCCACCGGCACCGCCACCTTTGCCTCCGGCTCCATCCAGTACATCGCCCCGTCGTTCTTTGTCCCGCAGATCCGCCTCGGCACCTTCCTCTCCGTCTCGATTCCACTCGCTGCGCTGGTCATGGGCGCCGAGAACGCCCAGGCCATCGGCGTCCTCTACTCCCAGGGCTACAAGCCGCCGATCAACGCCATGACCTTCTTCTCCGGCATCGGCGGCATGGTCTCCGGACTCTTCGGTGCCCTCAATGCCAATATCGCCGGTCCGATGACCGCCATCTGCTCCTCTTCCGAAGCCGGCGAGAACAAGGAAGGCCGCTATGCCGCCTCCATCGTCAATGGCATCACCTTCGGTGCCTTCGGCCTCATCGCCAGCATCGCCCTCGGCTTCGTCAAAGCCCTGCCGAGCGGTCTCGTCAGCGTGCTCGCCGGTGTCGCCATGATCAACGTCCTGCTCGGCTCCCTGCATGGCGCGTTCAGTTCCAGCAAGTTCAAGGTCGGTGCCTTCTTTGCCCTGGTCATTGCCATGAGCAACATCACCATCCTGAAGATTGGCGCTCCCTTCTGGGCCCTGCTCCTTGGCACCGTCATCTCCTTCATTGCCGAGCCGCATGACTTCGCCCAGGCGGAAAAGGAAAAGGCCGCCGCCGAAGCCAAGGCTGCTGCTGTCGCCGCGGAATAACTGCAGCCAGCAGAACACCAGCTCCCTTCTGCTGCCCTTCTCCCCAGCCCTTGTCACCAGCCCTGTCACCGCTCCCGGCAGCAGACGCCAGCTCCCTGTCCATTGCCACCTGCCCTCCGGGCCGGCCCGCCAGACGGCCGGCCCGGAGGGATCCACACAAAGGAGCCGCCATGAACAAGCCCATCGACATCCGCGACGACCTTTTCCGCAGCATCGCCGATGCCGCTTTTGCCGCCCGCATCACCTGCGAGCGCGACGGGATCATTTCCGGAACGGCCGCCGCAGCCGCCCGACTGGCCGAACTGGGCATCACGGCTAGCTTTCTGGCGCCGGAAGGGACGTCCGTCCGAAAGGGCGACACCGTCGCCGATTTCCGCACCGGACCCAAGCTCATGGCGCAGGCCGAAGATGCGATCATCGGCAAGCTAGCCAAGACCTCCGGCATCGCCACGGCCGCCCGGCGCGCCGTGGATCTGGCTGGCGGACGCCTGCGCATCGCCTCCGGCTCATGGAAGAAGATGCCCGAGGAGATCAAGCAGCCGGTCCGTCAGGCCGTCCTGACCGGCGGCGCCGCCTTCCGCATCTGCGACGGCCCGTTCATCTATCTCGACAAGAACTATATCCGCATGTTCGGCGGCATCCCGGCGACCCTTGCTGCTGCCGCCTGTTTCCCCGACCACCGGAAGGCATTGCAGATCCGCGGCCTGTCCGACACCATCGAGAACGAGACCCGTGAGGCCCTGGCCGGCGGCTGCGACATCTTCATGGTCGACACCGGCTGCCTCAGCGACATCGGCCGCTGCCGGCGCACCCTGACTGAACTCGGCGCCGGCCCGGACAAGCTGCTCGCCTTTGCCGGCGGGGTCCGGATTGGCGATGTCCCCTTCTATGTCGAACTGGGCGTCGATATCCTCTGCATTGGCAAGGAGATCGTCGACGCACCGCTGCTCGACATGAAGCTTGATATCCAGACATGAACGCCGGGCCTGACGCCCTGCCGGTGTACGCTGCGGTCCCGGACCCCGGGGCCGCCGGACGGCAGACGGCCAAACGGCATTGAGCCCTGGCAGCGCGGCCATACGGTTCCAAACAGCGCGGCCATAAGGCGCGACCATACAGGACCAAACAGCGCGGCCATGCAGGCCCATATAGCACGGCCAAATAGGAGATGCCATGGAACTGAACCTGCTTGAAAAGACCGAGATCTGGATCGAGAACCTGACGCTTGACAGTGCCAACCTCACCCGGCTGGCCGAGACGGTCGCCGACGTCCTGGCTATCGACCGCAGCCAGGTGCTGGTCGTCGACGTTCGCCCCACGCACATCACGCTCGACATCCTCAAGCGCCAGATCGACGCCCGCGACATCTTCGGCAAGGAACGGGCCCTGCTCGACGCCTTGCGGTTGCTGCCCGGCGTCAACGTGACTGCGGACACGGCGATCCATTCCGACGGCATCCTCGGCATGATTTGCCTCAACGAGTCGGAGGCAGCCGACGTCATTGCCCGCATGGATGCGATGAGCGGTCAGATGGTGCAGCGGATCAGCCGGCGCGCCATTGTCTTCCCGACCGGATTTGAAGTCCGGCAGGGTCTTATCCAGGACACCAATACGCCCATGATCACAGCCGCCCTGACAGAGGACGGCTTCCAGGTAACCGTCGGGCCGGTCCTCGAAGACGATCTCGACTATATCAGCACCCGCCTGCACCGGGCTACACTCGACGGCTATGGCCTGGTCATCACGACCGGCGGCGTCGGCGCCGAGGACAAGGACCGCAGCGTCGAAGCCCTGCTGACCGTCGATCCCGCCGCGGCCACACCCTACATCATGAAGTTCCGCCAGGGAACCGGCCGCCATGAGAAGGATGGCGTTCGGATCGGCGTCGGCCAGCTGGGGCCTACCATGCTCGTCACGCTGCCCGGACCGAACGATGAAGCCGCCATCGGCCTGGCAACCCTGCGCAAGGCGCTTTCCAGCGGCCTCGACAAGCACGGGACCGCTACCCTCATAGCCGATGCCCTGACCCGCACCCTGCAGCAGAAGCAGTGGAACCATGGCGGCTACCCGCATGGCCACGCATACGATGACGTTGCCGGCCACCCGCATGGCCACACGCACGATGACGTTGCCGGCCACCCGCAAGGCCACACACACGATGACGTTGCCGGTCACCCGCATGGCCACACGCACGACCAGCCTTCCGGCCATCCGCATGGCCACATGGGGCATTGACGCGAAGCCGAACGGACAGAACAGGAAGGAGTGAACGACATGAATGACTTCACGATCCAGCAGCTGGCTGATGAGCTGTGGGCCGCAAGGGCGGAGGCCCGGGCAGTCCCCCGGCTGACCGACCGGCTTCCTTCACTGACGGTGCAGGATGCCTATGCCGTGCAGCTGCTGAACATCGGACGCCGGACAGCGGGCGGTGCCCGCATCGTCGGCAAGAAGATCGGCCTGACCAGCCTCGCCATGCAGCAGATGCTGGGCGTGGGCGAGCCAGACTACGGCATCCTGCTGGACGACATGCTTTATGGCGAGGACCAGGCAGTTGACACAAGCCGCCTGATCGCACCGCGCATCGAGGGCGAGCTCGCCTTTGTGCTTCGGGAAGATATCGCGGACGCACCGAACGCGACCGTCGACAGTGTTCTCGCTGCCACGGCCTTCATCGTGCCGGCCTTTGAGATCATCGACAGCGCAATCCTGAACTGGAAGATGAAGATCCAGGATACGGTTGCCGACAACGCCTCTTCGGCGGCGTTCGTGCTTGGCCGCAGCCATGTGCCGGTTGCCGACATACCCGATCTGGCCGGCGTCCGCATGGTGTTCCGCAAGAACGGGACAGACATCGATGCCGGCGTCTCCAGTGCCGTAATGGACCATCCGGCCATCGCCGTGGCCTGGCTGGCCAATCGGCTGCATGAATACGGCATCCGCCTGAAGGCTGGCGAGGTCATCCTTTCCGGCTCCCTGACCAAGGCCTATGATGTGGCGGCGGGCGATGTGTTCACTGCCGACTTCGAAGGTGTCGGCTCCGTTCAGGCGCGGTTCCGCTAATCGATGATCCCGGCCGGGCGAAGAGCGTCACAGACGGATTCGCACCCGGACAACGATATATCCGAATGAAAAGGAGCAATCCATGAACAAGATCAAGGCAGCCATCATAGGACCCGGCAACATCGGCATGGACCTGATGTTCAAGCTGAAGCGCAGTCCGTTCATCGAGCTGGAAACGGTCGTCGGCGTCATCCCCACCTCGGAAGGCCTGCAGCTGGCACGCCAGCATGGCTACAAGGCCACGCATGAGGGCATTGATGCCATCCTCGGCAACAAGGACATCCAGATTGTCTTCGATGCCACGGGTGCCAAGCCACACCTCAGGCATGCGCCGCTGCTCAAGGCCGACGGCAAGATCGCCATTGATCTCACCCCGGCAGCGGTTGGCCCCTATCTGGTGCCGGTCGCAAACCTTGAGAAGAACCTCGACGCCGACAACATCAACATGGTGACCTGCGGCGGCCAGGCAACGATCCCGATCGTCTACGCCATCAGCCAGGTCACCCGGGTGTTGTATGCCGAGATGGTCGGCACGCTGGCCAGCCTGTCGGCCGGTCCGGGTACACGCCAGAACATCGATGAATTCACCGTGACGACTGCCCGGGCGCTCGAGAAGGTCGGCCGTGCCGAAAAGGCCAAGGCCCTGATCATCCTCAACCCGGCCGAACCGCCGCTGATGATGCGCAACACGGTATATTGCAAGGTTGAGAACCCGGACCAGGCGAAGATCACCGCTGCGGTCGAGGCGATCGTCAAGGAAGTCCAGAAGCAGACGCCCGGCTACCATCTGCGCGTGCCGCCGATCTTTGACGGCGACCGGGTCACCACCATTGTTGAGGTCAAGGGCGCTGGCGACTATCTGCCGGTCTATGCCGGCAACCTCGACATCATCACGTCCGCAGCCGTCATGGCGGCAGACCGCATCGCCGCCAGGCTGCTGAAGGGGAGGGGATAAGCCATGACTGCCAACAAGAAGATCCGCATCATCGACACCACGCTGCGCGATGGCAGCCATGCCGTTTCCCACAGCTTCACCGAGGATGACGTGCGCCGGATTGCCGGCGGCCTCGACGCGGCCGGCGTCGGCACCATCGAGATCAGCCATGGCGACGGCATCGGCGGCTCCTCCTACCAGTACGGCTTCTCGGCCGTCTCCGAGATGAAGCTCATCCGGGCGGCTGCCGAAACCGTGAAGCAGGCCAGGATCGCTGTCCTGCTCATTCCCGGAATCGGCACGATCGAAGACCTCGAGCAGGCCGTTGAAGCCGGTGCCCGGACGGTGCGCGTCGCCACGCATGTGACCGAGGCAGACATCGCCGAGCAGCATATCCGCTACAGCAAGTCCGTCGGTCTGGAGGCGGTCGGATTCCTGATGATGTCCCATATGGTCGAGACTGCCAAGGTCGTCGAGCAGGCCAGGCTTTTTGAGAGCTATGGAGCCGACATTGTCTACGTGACCGATTCGGCCGGCGCGCTCGTGCCGCAGCAGGTTGCCGAGCGGATCGCCGCGGTCAAGGCGGCTGTCTCGATTCCGGTCGGCCACCACGCGCACAACAACCTTGGCCTTGCCGTCGGCAATACCCTCGCTGCCATCGAAGCCGGCGCCGATGTGGTAGACGCGACCCTCAAGGGCCTTGGCGCTGCCGCCGGCAACACCCAGCTTGAGGTTCTGAACGCAGTCCTGCTCAAGCTTGGATACGTGACTGGCATCGACCTGTACAAGGCCATGGACGTGGCCGACGACATCGTGCTGCCACGCATGGCTCGCCCGATTGCGATCAACCGCGAGTCCCTCGCCATCGGCTATGCCGGAACCTACGGCAGCTTCCTGCTGCATGCCATGCGGGCTGCCGAAAAGTTCAAGGTCGATGCCCGCGATATCCTCATCGAGATGGGCCGCCGCCGCACCGTCGGCGGGCAGGAGGACATGATCATCGATGTCGCCTATGAGCTGAGCCAGAAGCAGCTGAAGACCTGACCGACGCAGGCCGGCAAAGGGCGCGGAACCGCTCCTTCCGCACCGAAGCAGGCCGGCAAAGGGTGCGGAACCGCTCCTTCCGCCAGCCAGGAAAGCGTGAAGACCGTTTGCGATTCACATGAACCGCAAACGGTCTTCTTTTGCCGATCGTCCATGTCTCCGGCCGAACAGGGCAGCAGGGAAAAGGCGCGGACAGCCGTCCTACTTGCCGAACATCGCCAGCAGGAAGCCGGCGGCAACGGCCGAGCCGATGACACCGGCGACGTTCGGTCCCATCGCATGCATCAGCAGGTAGTTGGAGGGGTTGGCGCGCTGACCCTCGATCTGCGAGACCCGGGCGGCCATCGGCACCGCTGAGACGCCGGCTGAGCCGATCAGCGGGTTGATCTTGCCGCCGGTCACATAGTAGAGGACCTTGCCGAACAGGGTGCCGCCGATGGTGCTGAAGATGAAGGCGAACAGGCCGAGGGCGATGATCTTCAGGGTGTCGACCTGTAGGAAGCGCTCGGCGTTGGCTGTGGCGCCGACTGTGGTGCCAAGGAAGATCGTGACGATGTTGATCAGCTCGTTCTGGGCTGTGGAGGAGATTCGGTCGACGACGCCGGATTCGCGGAACAGGTTGCCCAGCATCAGCATGCCGATCAGCGGCGCGACCGAGGGCAGCAGCAGACAGGTGAAGATCGTGACCGCGATCGGGAAGATCACACGCTCTGTCTTGGAAACGGTGCGCAGCTGCTCCATCTTGGCTTCGCGCTCCTTTTTCGTCGTCAGCGCGCGCATGATCGGCGGCTGGATCAGCGGAATGAGCGCCATATAGGAATAGGCGGCTATGGCGATCGCAGGCAGCAGATCAGGCGCCAGCCGGGTGGTCAGGAAGATGGCCGTCGGGCCGTCCGCACCGCCGATGATGCCGATCGAGGCAGCTTCCTGGCTGGTGAAGCCCAGCATGCGGGCAACGGTGAAGGCCGTATAGATGCCGAGCTGCGCGGCCGCGCCGAGCAGCAGGCTGGTGGGACGGGCAATCAGCGGGCCGAAGTCGGTCATGGCG
>CAYOHO010000024.1:0-12425 GCA_964403755.1 uncultured Oscillospiraceae bacterium | reverse complement strand
GGAGGCCGCTGGCCTCCCTTTTCATATGCTGTCGGTTGGATCAGTATTCCTTGCGGCGCATCTCGACGACGACACCGAGAACCGTGAAGCCGGCATGCTTGCGCTCGGCGTCCTCGTCTTTCTTGGTGCAGTGGAAGAACAGCGGTTCGTAGACGGTGTTGACCGGCTGGAAGATGCAGGTATCCTGGCGGATCAGGGCGCGGCGGATCAGGGTCTGGCCGCTCTCGAGGCGGACGAGGCAGAACTGGCCGTTCTCGACCTGGTCGGTCGGGCGGATGATCAGCACGTCGTCGATGAGGTAGCGCGGATACATGCTGTCATCGGTGATCTGGTAGGACAGATGGCCCTGCAGTTCCTGCGGTTCGCCGGAGAGGACACCGCTGTGGCGGGTGCTCTGGTTCTGGCGCGTGCTGTCGAGGAACGGCAGATTCGTCTTGCCAAGCAGGAACTCGCCGCTGACACCCAGGACCTGCCCGAGGCAGTAAATCGTGCTGGCGCTGGGCTCATGGACACCGTTTTCGTACTTCGAAATAGTACCCTTGTTGATGTTGGTGCCAAAATCGGCGTTGAGCTTCTCGGCGACCGTTTGCAAGGTCATGTTGGCGGCCTTGCGTGCCTCCCGCAGCCTGCGTCCGAATTCATTGTTATCGGTATAGTGGTAACGTAACATGGTTTTCACCTCCGGTGCCCTGGTGGTCCTTCATGCCTGTCTCCGTGAAATACCAACTGCGGCCGTCGTCTTCCGCAACCCATCCGCAGGCCCGTTTCCGTTTCGTGATCTTGACGAAACCGATACACGGACGATTTTGTAGCTGGTGCCTACAAATTCAGTATTATAGCAGGACTCGTTCATAATTAAAGAGGTTTTATTGCTCTAATACGCATATTATATTCTTTTCGATAATTGATTTCAACAACATTCCGTATCTCAGCGCGACTTTGGCCTGTTGGGCAAGCCCAGTCGATGGCCATTATGTTGTGAAATGGAATCAGAAGGTTTCGTCACATTTCATTCCGTAAAACAATAGGCTTATATCAAGGAAAAGGCAGCATCCTGGCCGCCGATTCTGCAGGCATTTAGGCAATCTGGTCACTGATCCTGCAGGCATGGCGCATGCTACAGCCACCGAACATTTGGGGTGGTGTGTTGCGCACAGTAAAACGGAGCGCCTGGTCCGGGCGCCCCGCTGGATTCCGTAGCTGCCGGCCGGCGGCCAGGCGAAGGCCGCGCCGATCGGCTGTGCGGCGGACAGGCTGGTCGGCCTGGCCGTCAGCCAACGATGGCCGAGATGCTGGGGATGATCTGCTTCTTGCGGCTCATGACGCCGGCCAGGAAGGTCTTGCGGCTGGCTGCCGCCGCCGGGCCGAAGGCGCGCTCGATGATGGTGGTGTTCTCGCCCACCCAGAGGAAGCGGGAGCCCTCGCGCAGGATGTCGGTCTCCATCATGAGGACAAAGTCATAATCGCGCTTCTGGCGGGTCTCTTCCATCAGGGCGATCAGTTCCTCGTCCTTCCCGGCCAGGTCCTCGGAATTGAGGCAGCTGATCTGGCCAACCCCGATGCGGGTGTGGTTGAGGAGGAACTCCTTGAAGTCGTGGAAGAGCAGCTCTGCGGCCTTCTTGTCGCCCCAGTTGGCGGCGGCCGAGAACATGTCGCGGCCGAGCTCGTCGACGTTGATGTCGGCGATGCGCGCCAGGCGCTCGGCGATGATGCGGTCGCGGCGCGTGCAGGTCGGCGACTTGAAGAGGATGGTGTCGGAGAGGATGGCCGCCAGCATGAGTCCAGCCAGGGGCTTGGGCAGGAAGAGGCCGTTCTCGAAGAACATGCCCGCGACGATGGTGGCCGTGCAGCCGACCGGCTCGGCGCGGAAGTAGATCGGGCTGTCGGTCTGGACGTCACCCAGGCGGTGGTGGTCGATGATCTCCATCACGTCGGCCTGGGAAACGCCGGGAATCGACTGGGCAACCTCATTATGGTCAACCAGGATCAGGCGCTTGCGCCGCGGCTTGAGCAGGTGGTAGCGCGAGATGGTTCCGACCGCCTTGCCGTCCCGGTCGACAATCGGGTAGCTGCGGTAGCGGCTGTTGAGCATCTGGTCGCGGACATCGTCAAGGTAGTCGGTGACCTGGAAGGAGACGATCGGTGGCTTCTGCATGACGTCGGCCAGCGAGGTGGCCTGGAAGATAAAGCGGGCAGCCCGATAGAGGTCAAGCGGCGTCTGCACGATGCAGACGGTGCAGGCATTGCCCAGCCGGCGGTGCACCTTCGCCAGTTCTTCCGGCGTCAGCGGTTCGCCGGTGCACCAGATGACGCAGGCAGCGCCCTTTTCCTCAACAGCGGTCAGCAGCGGACGGTCAAGACGGTCTGTCAGCAGGACGAGGCCGGGCGTCAGGGCGGCCGCCTTTTCGCCGGCAATCCGCACCTGCCCGCTCACCCGTTCCGGCGCCGTTCCGACAAGCATCTGGGCATCCAGCGTCTGCAGCAGGTTCTCGAACTTGACGTCCAGCTGCGGGTCGCTGGCGGTGCGCAGGTCAAACTCGGCGGTGCGGCCGGCCGTGACGAGACCGACCAGGCGGCCGTCATCATCGACGATCGGCAGGGAGCGAAGCTTCTGGTCATGGAACTTTCGCCAGGCGAAAAGGAGCGGCATGTCGGCATGGAGGGTGCCCGGCTGGTCGAAATCGAGATCGCGGACCTGCATGCGCACGTCAAAGACGGGCGGCGGCGCCTTGAAGCCGAAACGGTTGAGGACATGCTGCGTTTCGATGTTGATTTCACCGGCCCGGACGGCGATGGCCGGCTGGCCCATCTGGTTCTTGAATTCTTCATAGGCCAGGGCCGAGACAATCGAGTCCGTGTCGGGATAGCGATGGCCGCAGATCAGTGCGACCTGGGGCTGGGCCTCAAGCGAATCTGGCATGGTTCCCTCCGGATGGCCAGGCTGGCACGGATGCCCGGATGCGCGGGTCGTTGTCAGCCCAGGCGTGATCTCTCCTGATTATATCAGAAAAACAAAACGGCTATGGTCGGAATATCAATCATCAAGGACTGGATATCCAGTTACAGGGCCGTGGCATTGAGCGCCAGAACAGGAAAATCAATGCGACTGCCGCATGATTTGTCCGGCGGCTTTGCTATACTGGAGGTCAGGCGGCCAAGGCCGCCGCATCGGCACGGAGGTATGCTCATGATCGACAAGCGCATTTTCAGCAAGACCGGAGAACCGATCTCCCTGCTCGGCTTTGGCTGCATGCGGCTGCCGACCACCGGCGGCCGGATCGACGAGCCGGCTGTGGCCGCCCTGTTCGACCGCGCGCTCGCGCTCGGCGTCAATTATTTCGATACGGCCTATCCCTATCACGGCGGCGAATCCGAGAAGGTCGTCGGCCGTCAGCTCATCCGGCGGCATGCGCGCGCGTCTTTCCGGCTTGCCACCAAGCTGCCGGCCTGGCTCTGCAAGGAAGCGGCCGACTTCGAGCGGCTGTTCGAAGAGCAGCTGGCGCGCCTGCAGACGACGTACATCGACTTCTACCTGATCCACGCGATCGAGGCGGAGGACTGGCGCCGGCTGGAAGGCCTCGGTATCAACGATTTCATCGCCCGAGAACTGGCGTCGGGCCGTATCCGCCACCTCGGCTTCTCCTCGCACGACAAGCCGGAGGGCATTACCGAGATCCTGGACGCATGGTCCTGGGACTTCGTCCAGCTGCAGATCAACTACCTCGACTGGGGGCGCCAGCGGGCGCAGGTCGCCTATGAGGCAGCCGCCAGCCGAGGCTTGCCGGTGATCGTCATGGAACCGGTTCGCGGCGGCGGGCTGGCCACACTGGCCGAACCCGCAGCCCGGGTCCTGAAGCAGATGGCCCCGGGCCGGTCGCTGGCCTCCTGGGCGATCCGCTGGTGCGGTAGCCTTCCGCAAGTCCTGACTGTGCTCAGCGGCATGAACCAGATGGCACAGCTCGAGGACAACGTGGCCCAGTTCTCGCCGCTGGTACCAGTCAGCGCGCAGGAGCAGGCCGCCATCGACACGGCCCTGGCCAAGATGGCGCAGCTGCCGATCATCCCGTGCACAGCCTGTGGCTACTGCTCGGTCTGCCCGCAGTCGATTGCCATCCCGGACATCTTCGAGGCCTATAACACGCTGGTCCAGATGAACACCACCAGCGGCCTGACCGAGGGCTACCTGCGCTTCACGCCGCCGGAGCAGCGTGCCGACCGCTGCACGCAGTGCGGAACCTGCCTGCCGGCCTGTCCGCAGCACATCGATATCCCCGGTGAACTGGAGCGCGTGCACAAGCGGGCGCTTCAGGCGGCCGCCGAAGCCCGCCGGCCCTGAGAACCGGTCGCCCGGCGCATCTGGAAGATCATGGGCAGCAGAAACCGGTCGCCCGGCGCGTCTAGAAGATCATGGACAGCAGGAACCAGCCGGCCAGAAAGCCAAAGGCAATGCTGGCCAGCAGGATCAGGCCGGTCCGGACGGAATGGCTGGCGAGTTTCCCGCGAGGCTGGATGCGGTGGCGCGGGTGCTCCGGTTCGGGCGTCGGCTCAGCATCAGCCGGGACAGCCTCGGTGACGCGGAGCATCACGAAGGAGAGGTTGTCGCGCGCATCACGGGCCAGTGCCTGGCGGAGCAGATGCTCCGGCTTGGCGGTGAAGATGCCGGGCGCGCCAAGGCGCTCCTCAAGGCGGTCATCGCTGATCAGGTCGGTCAGGCCACGGGTAGTCAGCAGGAAAATGTCCCCGGCCGCAAGCGGATACTGGCGCAGGCGCGGCTGGTCCGGGCGATCCTCACCCAGCTGGCCGAGAAAACTGGTCAGGCGGTGCGGCGGCGTCTCACTGCGCGCATCGTCATCGGTCAGCCGCTCCAGCGTGCCGCCGCGAAGGCAGTAGCAGCGGCAGTCGCCGCTGGATAGGACGTAGGCGCTTTCCCCCGCCAGGCAGAGCAGCGCCAGCGAGGCGCCGGCGTATACGCCCGGACGGTTCCTGAGAACCTTGCGCACGGCCCGGTCGGCCTGCTGCAGATAGGTGCGGCCAAAGGCAAAAAAGTCAAAACAGCTGGGCTGGCAGACCTTGCGGCTGGTGGAGCGGAGCGCATCCAGCGCAGCCCGGGCCGCAGCATCGCCGATGCCATGTCCGCCGATGCCGGCGGCTACGGCATAGAACTGAACCGGTTGATCGGCATGGACCGCATGTACGGCCGGGCCTTCCGGCTCGCCGGGGACCAGCGTGTCAACCAGGAAGAAGGCATTTTCGTTGCGGTTCCGTACGGTTCCGGGATGGCTGAGGCCGAGGGCGATCGTCTTTGGCATCCGTTCTTCCCTTCCGCAGTCAGTTGGCGTTCGGGCGGCAGAGCCTGTCCGCCGGGCCATTACCTCTTGAAGAGTCCGCCGGGCTATTTCTTCTTGACGAGTCCGGCGGGCTATTTCTTCTTGACGAGTCCGCCAAGCACCACCTGGATGGCCGAGACCAGCAGGGCCAGCAGGAAGCTGGGCCAGAAGCCGCCGAACGAGACCGTCGTCAGCAGGCTGTCGGCCAGCATCACCATCAGGGTGTTGAGCACCAGGCTGAACAGGCCCAGCGTCATGATGGTGATCGGCAGCGATATGAGACGCAGGATCGGCCTGATCAGGGCATTGATCAGCCAGATCAGCGTGCCGGCGGCCAGCAGGCTGATGGAATCCGAATAGTGTACACGGTCAGGCAGGATGCTGGCCATGATGGCAATGGCGGCATTGCAGGACAGCCATTTCACAAGCAGCTTCATGTTCATTCCTCTTTCAGTCAGCAGCAGCCGCCGGCGGGAAACGGGCGATGGGTTCAGGCAGGACCGGCGGCTTCAGAGTTCAGGCAGGACCGGCGGCTTCAGGGTTCGGGCAGGGCAAGCGGCTTCCGGGTTCAGACACGGCAGGCGGCTTCAGCAAGATTTTACCAGAAAGTCCCGGTGCCCGATAGCAAATGTCTGTAATGGATGGCCGGCCGCCGGCGCACCCGGTTCCAGCCGGGCAAGCAAATGTCGGCGAAATGTAATTTGCCGATCTACCCGCGTTTTGTGCACTTTGGTAGAATATAGGCGTCATCCTGGTTCCGGCCTGCGACAGAAAGGACACGCATGGGCTCTCTGCTCCCGCTCCTGTTGATCCTGATCGGTGCGGCACTGATCCTCGACACCCTGTTCATCGCGTCGCGGCACACCATCGACACCGGAGTCGTCATGCCGGCGCTGCTGGGCCTGCCGCTCCTGGCCTGGGGCCTGCTTCGCCCGGCTGCGGCAGCAGCCTGGCCAGTCTGGCCGATTCGGCTGATCGACGTGTTCCTGGCGGTCGCCTATGCGGCCTTCGCGATCAGTTTCCTGACTGTCATCGCCTTGATCCGGCATGCACCTTCAAAATCTGTCCCAGCCATCACCGATGCGCTGGTCATCCTCGGGGCCGCCCTCAAGGGCCAGGAGGTCTCGCGCACGCTCGACCAGCGCCTGCGCCAGAGCGCCGGAATCCTGCGCCAGCACCCCGGACTCCGGGCTGTCGTCAGCGGCGGCCTGTGCCCCGGCGGAGCCCGGACCGAAGCCGCCGCCATGGCCGAACGGCTCGAACATCTCGGGATCGCCCGCGACCGCATCATCCTCGAGGACCAGTCGCAGAGCACGGTTGAGAACCTGACGCACTGCCTGCCCCTGCTGACGCAGATCCTCGGCCGGGCCCCGCGGATGGTGGCAATCGTCACATCGGACTACCATGTCTACCGGGCTCTGCTCATGGCCAGACGCCTGGGATACAACGCAATCGGCATCGCGGCTCCAGCCGCCCGCGAGAACCGCCTCAACAACCTGCTTCGCGAATACATCGCCATCGGCCGCTATCTGCTCGCCGGCCGCTAGCCGGGGAGCCGCCCCTGATCCGGCGTCCAGGCAACGCCAGCTGGCACGGCCAGCACCAGCCATCAGCATGGGAGCGACGGGAATCTATCCAGAAGGAGACATCCATGAAGAAGACACTCAGCCTCATGATCGTCCTGACAATGGCCTTGTCCCTGAGCCTCACCGCCTGCAGTCAGCCGACCGCAGCCACGGCCGCCCCGACCACCACCGAAGCCGTGACCACGGCCACAACGACCGCGACCACGGCCGCCCCGACCACCACGGCGCCGACCACGACGGAAGCGCCAACCACCACGGCCGCCCCGACCACCACGGCCACCACGGCCGCCCCGACGCCAGTTCCGGCCGGCAACAGCCTGCCCCAGGCCGCGCCGGGCGTGAACACCCTCACCGGCCTGCCGCTGGCCGATCCGGCGCGACAGACCCTGCGCCCGATCGCGATCATGATCAGCAACATCAAGGTCGCGACACCGCAGCTTGGCATCAACGCAGCCGATCTCTACTTCGAGATGGTCGTCGAGGGCGGCATCACGCGCATGCTGACCGTGTTCGCCGACCCGGCCAAGGTGCCGGAGATCGGCTCGATCCGCAGCGCTCGCCACGACTATATCGACCTGGCCGGCGGCCTGGACGCGATCTACGTCCATGCCGGCGGCTCCTATGCCGCCTATGACCAGCTCGACCGCCAGAAGACCAACGACATTGACATGATGTCCGACGGCGCCGCCTTCTGGCGCGATCCCACCTGGGCCCGCGTTCGCGGCAAGGAGCACAGCGTGCGTACCGATGCCAGTCACCTGGCCGCTGCCATCGCCAGCCACAAGTACCGGACCGCCCTCAAGGGCGCGCCGCTGTCGGCATTCCGCTTCCTCGACACCCCGGCGCCGGCCGCCGACCCGGCCGCCAGCCCGGCCAGCACCGTGGCCGTCACCTTCTCCGACTACACAACCTCAACCTTCCGCTATGATGCCGCCACGAAGCTGTACACCAAGTACCAGTTCGGCGGTCCGCAGATCGACCTCGCCGACAACCAGCCGCTCAAGGTGACCAATGTCGTCGTGCTGCGCACGACGATCAGGAGCTTCGAGGGCACGATCCTGCGCGATGCCGACCTGACCGGCGGCAGCGGCTACTACATCTCCAACGGCGCCCGCCGGGCCATCAAATGGCAGAAGGGCTCCACGGAAAAGCCCATCATCCTGATGGCCGAGGATGGCTCGCCGCTCCAGATCAACCGTGGCAAGACCTTCGTCTGCATCCAGGACACGTCCGAGAAGATCACGTTCGGCTGATATCGGGCACCTGCGCGCCCGACCGGCCTAGTCCTCGCGACCGGATGACTTGAGGCGGCGTTCGATCTCGCGCTTCGACTGGCGCTCGGACTCGGTCTGGCGCTTGTCATAGTTCTTCTTGCCGCGCGCCACGCCGATCTCGATCTTGACGCGGCCATGCTTGAAATACAGCTTGGTCGGGACGAGCGTCAGGCCCTTCTGCATGACCAGGCCCAACAGGCGCAGAATTTCATGCTTGTGCACCAGCAGCCGGCGGGTGCGCACCGGATCCGGGTTGAAGCGGTTGCCCTGCTCATAGGGGCTGATGTGCATGCCGTACAGGAACAGCTCGCCGTGGTCGACGGCGGCATAGCTGTCGGCGAAGTTGGCGCGGCCGCGGCGGATCGACTTGACCTCGGTGCCAGTCAGTTCGATGCCGGCCTCAAGCCGCTCGTCAATGAAATATTCGTGGTAGGCGCGCCGGTTTTCAATGACAACCGGGGCCTTTTGCTTCTTCTCCATCTGGTGCTCCTTCAGGCAGCGGGGCGGATGTCGTCAAAGTGGATATACAGCCAATTATGCACATTATCCACAGTCTTTTCCACAGCCAGGCGGCCTATGTCATCGCTTGATAGCGTTTATTTGCCGTGCTTTTCGGGCTTCTGCGAAAGTTATCCACATTTTGCCGCCCTGAATATTACACGCATAACTTTGAATATGCAACCCAATTGAATAGGTTTCGCGGTCTCGTACTGTCTTCCCGGCTCCGCCCGTCTGCCGGCGTGGCAGGCCGCTTCCGGCGCTGCCGCGGCTGTTCCAGAACCGCTTGCAGTCAGCCGCGCCGGTCTCCGCAAGCCGTTTCAGAGGAAGGTTTCGTCCAGTCCGAGGCTGGAGCGGGCGTTGAGCGAACGGTCGGCGAAGCGGCCGGCCTGGAAGTCCCGGAACCCGGCCGCGGCGATCATGGCGGCGTTGTCGGTGCAGAGGATGAGCGGCGGCACCGTTAGCTCGAGTCCCTCCTCCACGGCCATGCGGGCCATCGTCGCGCGCAGCGTGCGGTTGGCCGCGACCCCGCCGGCAATGGCGATGCGGCGGATGCCGGCTGCCCGGGCGGCACTGCGGGTGTGCTCGACCAGCGTGTCGGCGACGGCCTGCTGGAAGCTGGCAGCGAAGTCGGCCAAGCAGAATCGGTCGGCAAAGGCGACGCCGTCACGCTCAGCCGCCTGCCGGATCTGGTTCAGCTGGTTGAGCGCCGCGGTCTTGAGGCCGCTGAACGAGAAATCGAGGCTATCGGGGAAGCGGGTGCGCGGGAATGTGAACGCGTCGGGCCTTCCGCCCTGTCCAACCTGGTCGAGCAGTGGGCCGCCGGGATAGCCAAGGCCGATGGCACGGGCGATCTTGTCGAAAGCCTCGCCGGCGGCGTCGTCGCGGGTCCGCCCCAGGGTCGTGAACGAGCCGTCGGCTTCGACCATCACGAGATGGCTGTGGCCGCCGGACACGACCAGGCAGAGGAACGGCGGGTCGAGGTCCGGACTGGCCAGGTAGTTGGCGGCGATGTGGCCGGCGATGTGATGCACGGCAATCAGCGGCTTGCCGCAAACCTCGGCGATGCCCTTGGCAGCGGAGACGCCGACCAGCAGGGCGCCGACGAGACCGGGACCGGCAGTGACGGCAATGCCGTCCAGGTCGGCGAGTGTGACGCCGGCCTCGCGCAGGGCCTGGTCGATGACCGGCAGGACGGCGCCGACATGCTGACGCGAGGCAATCTCCGGGACGACGCCGCCATAGCGGCTGTGCAGGTCGGCCTGCGAGGCGATCACATTCGAGCGGATGCGGCGCCCGTCGGCGACGACGGCAGCCGCCGTCTCATCACAGGAGCTCTCGATGCCGAGGATCAGCACCTCGCGCGGCGCGGCACCGGCGTCCGGGCGATCGGTTCCCATGCCCATCATGCCCATTGGATAAGGTGCGTGACGTTCTGGTCGAGCAGGACGAATAGACCGAGCACGAACACGTACATGGCGAACCAGAACATGCCGCGGCGAGTCAGCTTGCGCAGCATGGCCTCCATGACGAACCAGCCGGAGACGGCCGCCGCCGCGACGCCGACGATGACCGGGCCGACGCCGAGCGAGGAGAGGGCCGAGCCGGAGCCGGTGAGCAGGTCCTTCAGGTCCAGCAGGAAGCCGCCGAGGATGGCGGGGATCGACATCAGGAACGAGAAGCGGATGGCGGTTTCGCGCGAAACGCCGGAGAGCAGCAGGGCAGTGATGGTCGTGCCGGAGCGCGAGACGCCGGGCAGGATGGCGATGGCCTGGCCGAGGCCGGCGGTCGCGGCGTCGCGCAGCGCGATGCTGTTGCGCCGCTGCTGGCGCCAGCTGACCGTGAGCGAGAGCAGGAGGATCAGGCTCGTGACCAGGAATGAGACGCCCAGCCAGGCGCCGCCGAACAGCTTGTCGATCAGATCGCCGAACAGGAGGGCCGCGATGACGGCCGGGATGGTGGCGACGATCAGGTGGCCGGTGCGCGGGCCGAACAGGTCGCGCAGGATAGCCATGATCTCGCGGCGCATGACGATGAAGACCGCAATCAGGGTGCCCATGTGCAGGAGCGTCGTCAGCGAGAGCATCGCAGCCTCGTCGACTTGCAGGATGCGTCCGAACAGGGTCAGGTGGCCGGAGCTGCTGACCGGGAGAAATTCCGTTATACCCTGGATGATGCCCAGAAGCAGTGACTCGAGCAGTGACATGGTCGTATCCTCCCCATAATCCTAGCCTATTGTACCGTTCGCTCCGGACCCCCGCAAGTGCAGGCGGCTCCGGCGGCGGCCGCGGAGGGCTTGTGCTATAATGATGCGGATGACGGCGGCCGGCCGCTGCCGTGCCGCCCGGAAGGAGCCCGTTCCCGCCTATGACGTCCAGAAAGCCCGTCGGTGTCAGCAAGGCCCCGGTCCAGCACCATCTCTCGAAGGCCTTGCGGCGCACGGCGCTGTTCTTTTCGCTGGTCGCCTTTCTCATCGTCTCGGTCGGCTTCACCGCCTTCCGCGAGGCCGACCGCCTCATGCGCGTCGAGCCGCTGCCGCTGCAGACCGTGATCAGCAACATCATGCCGACCTATTCGCTGGCGAGCTTCATCTCGCTGGACAAGCAGACAGAGCTGTCAGGCTGGCTGTTCCCGTCAAAGGGCAAGCCCCGCAGCACGATCATCCTCGTACATGACCAGGCGAAGAACCGCCTGCAGTTCGGCCTTGACACCCCCTACCTGTTCGAGGAGCTGACGAACCTGGGATTCAACGTCCTGTCGTTCGATCTGCGCCATAGCGGCCAGTCGGGCGGCCCGCTCTCCGGCTACGGCTACGCCGAGTGGGAGGATGTGGTCGCCGCCATCGGCTACGCCCGCAGGAGCACCTCGACGCACGACGTCATCCTCTATGGCTTCGGCACCGGCTGTACCGCCGTCCTGCTGGCGCTCGACCATCTGCCGGAACCGGACGCCCTCCAGTCCAGCCTGATGCCGCGGCTCCGCAAGCTTGACTTCGACCGCACCTATGTCAAGGGCATCATGCTCGATTCGCCGGCGGCCTCGGCCGACAGCTATATCCGCGCCGAGTACCGGAGCGGCGGCTTTGCCGACCGGACGCTGCTGCAGTACACGGTGCCCTATGCGGTGCGCATGTCGGCCGGCAGCGGCAACCGGACGCAGCTGACGACCGTGCTCACGCGCCTGCAGCTGCCCGTCTTCCTCTCGTACAGCAAGGCAGACACGCGCATCGGCTACGACGGCATCGAGCCGCTGGTGCGCGAACAGCTGCGCCTGCACCCCGATACCACGCTGATGCATGAGATGGCCAAGCCCGGCTCGGTTGCCGGGTTCACCCAGGATCGGACAGCCTATGTGGAGAAGATGCGGGATTTCCTGCGGCGCTACTTCGACTGACCCGCGGCCGGTTCGAAGGGCGGCCCGTTCTCAGAACATGTCGCGGCGGTTGAGCCACCAGATGGTCAGGCCGGTTACGCCCGCCGTCACGGCGAGCAGGATCGTGAACGGCGCCCAGGCGGTCATGAACTCGGCATCGAACGGCATGACGATGTTCTGGCCGAAGAAGCTGGTCACGACGGTGGGCACGGAGAGGACGATTGTCATCGCCGCCATGAACTTCATGACCATGTTGAGGTTGTTCGAGATGATCGAGGCATAGGCATCCATCGTGCCGTTGATGATCGACGTGTAGATGTTGGCCATTTCCAGAGCCTGCTTGTACTCGATGATGACATCCTCGAGCA
>CAYOHO010000023.1:8050-12483 GCA_964403755.1 uncultured Oscillospiraceae bacterium | reverse complement strand
CATCGGCATCGGCGGCTCCTACCTCGGGGCCCGCGCCGCCATCGAGCTGCTGAGCAACAACTTCAACGCCACGCTCAGCCGCAAGGAGCGCCAGGCGCCGCTGGTCATCTTCGCCGGCAACAGCATCTCGGGCACATACCTGTGCGACCTGTTCGACCTCATCGAAGACCGGCGCGTGTCGGTCAACGTCATCTCCAAGTCCGGCACCACCACCGAGCCGGCGATCGCCTTCCGCCTCTTCAAGACCTACATGGAGGAGCGCTATGGCCGGGAGGAGGCCCGCGGCCGCATCTACGTGACCACCGACAAGAGCCGCGGCGCCCTCAAGAAGCTGGCCGACGAGGAAGGCTACGAGACCTTTGTGGTGCCGGACGACGTCGGCGGCCGCTACTCGGTCCTGACCGCGGTCGGCCTGCTGCCGATCGCCGCCGCCGGTATCGACATCCGCGAGATCATGCGCGGCGCCCGCGACGCGATGAACCTCTACAAGAACCCGAACCTCTCCGAAAACTCCTGCTACCAGTATGCCGTCATCCGCAACATCCTGCTGCGCAAGGGCTACGCCGTCGAGATCCTCGTCAACTACGAGCCGAGCTTCCACTTCATGACCGAATGGTGGAAGCAGCTCTACGGCGAGAGCGAGGGCAAGGACCATCGCGGCCTGTTCCCGGCCGGCGTCGACAACTCGGCCGACCTGCACTCGATGGGCCAGTTCATCCAGGATGGCAGCCGCGTCATGTTCGAGACAGTGATCAACGTCGAGAAGCCGCGCCGCGAGCTCAAGATTCCCAAGGATCCGCGCGATCTCGACGGCCTCAACTTCCTGTCGGGCATGGACATGGCCGAGGTCTGCCAGAAGGCGCTGCAGGGCACGGTCCTGGCCCACGTCGACGGCGGCGTGCCGAACATCATCCTCAAGGTGCCCGACTTGACGCCCTACAGCTTTGGTGAGATGGTATACTTCTTCGAGAAGGCGTGCGGCATCAGCGGCAACCTGATGGCGGTCAATCCGTTCGACCAGCCGGGCGTCGAGAGCTACAAGCAGAACATGTTCGCCCTCTTGGGCAAGCCGGGCTTCGAGAGCCGCCGCGCCGAACTGGAGAAGCGACTGAAAGGTTGAATAGACAAGCATGACCAGAATCGATCTTCCCCGCCGCATTCTGCGGCAGGTGGGCAAGCCGGCCCGGTACGTCGGCGGCGAATGGAACGCCGTTCGCAAGGACGTACCGCAGCCCGGCAGCCAGGAGGCGAGCCGCTTCACGCGGTTCGCCTTCTGCTTCCCCGACCTCTATGAAATCGGCATGTCCAACGTGGCGCTGCACATCCTCTACGGGCAGCTGAACCGCCGCCCCGACGTCTACTGCGAGCGGGCCTTTGCGCCGGCCCAGGACATGGAGGCGCTGCTGCGTGCCGAAGGCCTGCCCCTGCACTCGCTGGAGACGAAGACCCCGCTGGCCGAGTTCGACATGGTCGGCTTCACGCTCCAGTACGAGATGAGCTTCACCAACGTGCTCAACATGCTCGACCTCGGCGGCATTCCGGTGCTGACGGCGGCGCGCGGCGAGCACGACCCGCTGGTCATCGCCGGTGGTCCGGTCGTCTACAACCTCGAGCCGATGGCCGACTTCTTCGACCTCGTCCTCATCGGCGAGGGCGAGGAAGTGCTCGCCGAGCTAATCGACCTTTACAACGCCCACCGCTGCGAACCGGGCGCCACACGGGCCGAGTTCCTGCGCAAGGCGGCGCAGATCGAGGGCGTCTATGTTCCGTCGCTCTATACGGTCGACTACAACGCCGACGGCACCGTTGCCGCCGTGCGCCCGACCGTCCCCGAAGCCCCCGCCGTGGTGCGCAAGCGCCTGCTGCGCGACTTCGATGCGGCGCCATACCCGACCGAACCGATCGTCCCGAGCACCGAGATCGTCCACGACCGCATGTTCCTGGAGCTGTTCCGCGGCTGCACGCGCGGCTGCCGCTTCTGCCAGGCCGGCTTCATCTACCGGCCGGTGCGCGAGAAGCGCGCCGCAACGCTGGCAGCCCAGGCAAACCGGCTCGGCGCCTCGACCGGCTACGACGAGATCGGCATGCTCTCGCTCTCGACCAGCGACTATTCCGACCTTGAGCGCCTGACCGACACGCTCCTGGCCAGCTTTGCCGACTGCCACACAAGCTTGTCGCTGCCCTCGCTGCGGGTGGACTCCTTCACCCTCGGCCTCATGGAGAAGGCCGCCGGAACGCGCAAGAGCGGCCTGACCTTCGCGCCCGAGGCCGGCAGCCAGCGCCTGCGCGACGTCATCAACAAGAACATCACCGAGGAGCAGATCCTTTCGGCGATGCGCCTCGCCTTCAAGGGCGGCTGGAACGGCGCCAAGCTCTACTTCATGCTGGGCCTGCCGACCGAAACCATGGCGGACGTGGAAGGCATCGCCGGGATTGCACGCGGCATCGAGTCGGTCTTCCGCTCGCTGCCCCGCGAGGAGCGGCCGCGCAAGCTCGAGCTCAACGTCAGCACCTCGATGTTCATCCCCAAGCCGTTCACGCCCTTCCAGTGGGCGCCCCAGGCGTCCATCCCCGAGCTCCAGGCCCGGCAGCAGCGCCTGCGCGAGCTGCTGCGCGGCCCATCGGTCCGCTATGCCTGGCATGACTTCAAGACCAGCCACCTCGAAGCCGTCCTCGCCCGCGGCGACCGCCGCCTCGGCGCGGCGCTGCTCAAGGCCTGGCAGAACGGCTGCACCTTCGATGCCTGGGACGAGCACTTCAAGTATGACGTCTGGCTGCAGGCGATCGCCGACTGCGGGCTTGACCCGGACTTCTACGCCCGCCGCGAGCGGCCGGCCGACGAGGTCTTCCCCTGGTCGCACATCGACTGCGGTGTCAGCCAGGACTTCCTCTACAGCGAGTACCAGAAGGCGCTGGCCGGCGAGACGACGCCGGAATGCCGCCTGCAGTGCAGCGCCTGCGGCGCGCAGCAGTTCGAAGGGGGTGTCTGCCTTGGCGAAAATGCCTGCAGCCTCTGATCCCCGCCACCCGGCCGCCGAGGGCGCTGCCTGGACGCTGGCCGACACCTGCGGCTGCCTGGAGCAGGCCATCGGCCCGCTCGACGGTGCTGCTGCGGATGGCCCGGAAGTCGAAACCGAAGTTGAAACCGAAGGCGCTGCTGGCGATGCCGCAGCCGATGTCAAGTCGGCTGCATCGGCCGCATCGGCCGCATCGGACCGGCCCCGCAAGCCCCAGCCGGCCCATGCCGCCAACAACAAGCAGCAGCCCCCGCCGCAGACCATCCTGCGCCTGCGCTTCCGCCGCGGCGGTCCCGCCGTCTGGCTGGCCCACCTTGACCTCATGCGCACGGTTGAGCGCTCGGTGAAGCGGGCAGACCTGCCTGTGCAGTGGTCAGCCGGCTTCAACCCGCGTCCCGACCTGGTCTTTGCCCTGCCGATCGGCGTCGGTCTCGAAACCTGCGCCGACTATGTCGACATCGGCCTGACCCGCGATATCCTGCCTGAAGCCGCGCCCGGAGAAGCCTCAGCTCTAGAAGCCTCAACCGCAGATGCCTCGGCTGGAGAAGCCTCAACCGCAGATGCCTCGGCCGCAGACGCCGCAGGTCCGGAGGCTGCCGCCGGAGAGGCTGTCGCCAGCCCGAGCGCCGCGGAACTGATCGCCCGCCTGAATGCCGCCCTGCCGGAAGGCCTGGCGATCGTCTCCGGCCGCTTCCAGCCGGTCGAGAAGGAAAGCATCATGGGCCGGATTGCCTTTGCCGACTACCAGATCGAGGCGGAAGGCATTGCGGCGGCTGCGGAACGCGCCATGGCCGAGCCGGCGCTCGTCATCGACAAGCCCTCGAAGGGCCGGACGCTGCGGGTCGACATCCGGCCGCTGATCCTCCAGATTGCCGTCGACACGCCTGACCAGCTGCGCCTGCGCGTGCGCGCCGGCAGCCGTGAGAACCTGCGGCCCGACCTGTTCCTGCAGGCGCTGGTCCAGGCCGGCGGCCTTGCCGAAACAGCCGCCGCCGACGCCCGACTGGTCCGCACCGGCCTCTACCTGTCCGCCCGGGACGAATCTCTGCCGGCCGACCCGGAAGGGAACCCGATGCCGGAGGCGCCGGCCGGCTGCGCATGATGCCCGCCGATATCGACATCCTCATCGTGGAACCACAGACCGCCGGGCTTCGGGCCGGCGGTTTCTCACGTGACGCGCTTTCGGCTGATGCCCTGGCTTCCGGAGCGCCCTCTTCCGGCGCGCCGGAGCCTGGACCGTCCCAAGCTGGACCATCTCCAGCCGAGCGATTTCAAGCCGAGCCGACTCAGGCCGAACCTTTCCCCGTCGAGCCCTGTTCGGCGGAAGTGGCGGCTGGCGCCATGACAGGCGAACCGGGCGAAAGGGCGGGCGACGGCAGGGAAGAAGCCAGGGAAGACGGCAGCGACGAAGCCAGC
>CAYOHO010000023.1:0-7950 GCA_964403755.1 uncultured Oscillospiraceae bacterium | reverse complement strand
CAGCGACGAAGCCAGCAACGAAGCCAGCAACGAAGCCAGCGAAGACGGCAGCGACGAAGCCAGCATCATCGTCCTCGAGGCCGGCCAGGCAGTCGAGCTGGTTCCGGTCTGGCAGAAGGGCCGGCTGCACAAGCACGACATCGTGCTGGGCGTCGTCAGCCGCCATGTGCCGCATCTTGGCGGAGTCTTCGTGCGCGTTGGCAGCGGCCATGACGGCCTTCTGCGCCTGGCGGCCGACGAGGCCGTCCCGTCCGAGGGCAGCCGCGTGATCGTCACCGTGACACGGGAAAGCCGCGCCGCCAGCCAGACCGGCGGTTCGGTCAATGACCCGGCTGCCGCCGACAAGGGTCCGCTCCTTTCCCGCAAGCTGGCGCTGGCCTCGCGCTATGCCGTGCTGCGCCCCGGCCAGTGGCCGCTTCGCCGCAGTGTGCTCCAGACGCTGCCGCCGGAAGAGGCGGACCGCCTGTTTGTGGCCGACCTCGGCCAGCTGGAAGTCCGCTACGCCCGTCTGCTGCAGGAATCCGCCTCCGGACCGGCTCCACGCATCCTGGCCGCAGCCGGCGATCCGCTGCTGGCGCTGGCCCAGGCCTATGCCAGCCGCCTGCGCAGCATTCAGGTCGAAGGCGTCGACCGCTTCTACCGGGTCGAAGGGCTGCTGCGCACCGCGGCGCCGGACCTGCTGCCCCGGCTCAAGCTGCATCCACCCCATTTCACCTATGGCCTGGCTTCGGTGCACCGGGTCGCCGACCTGGCACGGCAGGTCAGCAGCCGCCAGGTCCGTCTTCCCTGCGGCGGCACACTCGTGTTCGACCGCACCGAGGCGCTCCATGTGATCGACGTCAACAGCGGCGTCTGCCGGGCCGCCTCGCCTGAGGCGCTGGCTGACAAGGTCAATGGCGAAGCCGTGCGCGAGATCGCACGCCAGCTTCGCCTGCGCAACCTGAGCGGCATGATCCTGGTCGACCTGATCCACCAGAAGGACCCGGCGCGCCGGGAAATCCACGCCGCCAGCCTGCGCGCCGCCACCGACCGCGACCGCGGCGAGGTCACGGTCTATGGCTTCACGGCGCTGAAGCTGCTCGAACTGGTGCGCCGGGCGCACTGACCCGTGTCCGCGCGACCCGGTCCAAAGGTCTTGTGGCCCGGCGGGCGGGCCCATTGACCCGTGTCCGCGCGACCCGGTCCAAAGGTCTTGTGGCCCGGCGGGCGGGCGCATTGACCCGTGTCCGCGCGACCCGGTCCAAAGGCCTTCTGGCCTGGCGGGCGGGCGCATTGAAACGGTCGGGCATGGGCGGACGACCGGCTGCCCGCGTTCGCGCATCGGGCATGGAGATTCACTTGCATCGATAAAAATTATTGATCGCTTCACATTTTCGTGTTGAATAATCCAGCCGAATATGGCATCATCGAGTACGACATCTTGTATCAATAACAAATGACCATACAAGATGTTGTATCAATTTTGTGCATTTCGTCTTATTTACCCGTATATACCGCGTTTCCGTCGCCGGCCGCCGCACCGGGCCGCCGGTGGCCTTTTCGACGTGTACAACAGGAGGACCGGTTCATGATCACTAAAGTCATCAAGCGCGACGGCCGTCAGGCGGCCTACAACATCGAGAAGATCGCCAATGCGATCTATCGCGCCCTTGAGGCTTCCGGCGAGCAGCTGCCGGCGGATGCCGGCCGGTCCCGTGCTTCGATTGCCATGGACACGGCGGAGAAGGTGGCGGAGTACCTCGAGCTGACGGCCGAGAAGGTGCCGAACATCGAGGAGATCCAGGATATGGTCGAGCGCGTCCTCATGGAGAGCGGCTACCCCGAGACGGCCAAGCGCTACATCCTGTACCGCGCCGAGCGCACGCGCGTCCGCGAGATGAACACGCGCCTGATGCAAACCTACCATGACATCACCAACAGTGATTCGCGCCAGAGCGACATCAAGCGCGAGAACGCCAACATCGACGGCGACACCGCCATGGGCACGATGCTGAAGTACGGCTCCGAAGGCGCCAAGATGTACTACCAGATGTTCATGCTCAAGCCCGACCACGCCGCGGCCCATCAGGACGGCGACATCCACATCCACGACCTCGACTTCTATTCGCTGACCCTGACCTGCTGCCAGATCGACCTGCTGAGCCTGTTCAAGGGCGGCTTCTCAACCGGCCACGGCCATCTGCGCGAACCGCGCGACATCCGCAGCGTCGCCGCCCTGGCCTGCATCGCGATCCAGTCGAACCAGAACGACATGCATGGCGGCCAGTCGATCGTCAACTTCGACTACGCCATGGCGAAGGGCGTCGCCCACACCTACCGCAAGAGCTACCGCGCCCACCTCGCCTGCCTGCTTGAGGCCCTGGCCGAGCGCGCGGACGGCCGCGAGGCGGCGGACGCCCTCCTGCGCCGCATCGAGCAGGAGACCGGCCTGACGCCGGCGCTCGAGGCGGCACCGGCCTTCACGGCCGCGCTGAAGGCCGCCCTGACGGGAGAAGGTATTGCCCCGGCCGCTGCCGACCGGCTGCTGGCCCTGGCGGCGCGCCTTGCCTGGGAGGAGACCGACAAGGCCACGTTCCAGGCCATGGAGGCCCTGATCCACAACCTCAACTCGATGCACAGCCGGGCCGGCGCCCAGACGCCGTTCAGCTCGATCAACTACGGCATGGACACCTCGCCGGAGGCCCGCATGGCCATCCGCAACCTGCTGCAGACAACCGAGGCCGGCCTCGGCAACGGCGAAACGCCGATCTTCCCGATCCAGATCTTCCGTGTGCACAAGGGCGTCAACTTCAATCCCGGCGAGCCGAACTACGACCTCTTCCAGCTGGCCATCCGCTGCAGCGCCAAACGCATGTTCCCCAACTTCGCCTTCCAGGACGCGCCGTTCAACCTGCGCTACTACGACCCGTCCCGCGTCGAGACGGAGATCGCCTACATGGGCTGCCGCACCCGCGTCGTTGCCAACAGCCACGACCCGTCGCGCGAGATCACCTACGGCCGCGGCAATCTCAGCTTCTCCTCGGTGAACCTGCCGCGCTGCGCCCTGCTCGCCAGGGGCGACCTGAACCGCTTCTACCAGGAGCTCGACCGACTGCTGCTCCTGACCACCGACCAGCTGCTCGAGCGCTTCGAGGTCCAGGCCCGCAAGCACGTCTACAACTTCCCCTTCCTGATGGGGCAGGGCGTCTGGCTCGACTCAGAAAAGCTCGACTGGAACGACGAGATCCGTGAAGTCATGAAGCACGGCACGCTGTCGATCGGCTTCATCGGCCTCGCCGAGACGCTGGTTGCCCTGACCGGCCGCCACCATGGCCAGGACGAGGCTGCCCAGTCGCTCGGCCTCGAGATCATCGGCCATATGCGCGCCTTCTGCGACGCGCAGAGCAGCCGTACCGGGCTCAACTTCTCGCTTCTGGCCACCCCGGCTGAAGGCCTGTCCGGCCGCTTCCTGCGCCTCGACCGCAAGCGCTTCGGGCGCCTGCCCGGCATCACGGACAAGGAATACTACACCAACAGCTTCCATATCCCGGTTGCCTTCGAGATCAGCGCCTTCGACAAGATCCGCCTCGAGGCGCCCTACCATGCGCTGACCAACGCCGGCCACATCACCTATGTCGAGCTTGACGGCGACACGACGCAGAACCTGGAAGCCTTCGAGAAGATCATCCGCGTCATGGCCGACCAGGGCATCGGCTACGGCGCCATCAACCACCCGATCGACCGCGACCCGGCCTGCGGCTACAACGGCATCATCGGCGACTCCTGCCCCGCCTGCGGCCGCACCGAGGAAGAGGGCGGCCCGCCCTTCGAGCGCATCCGCCGCATCACCGGCTACCTCGTCGGCACGCTCGACCGCTTCAACAATGCCAAGCGGGCGGAAGAGGGCGACCGCGTCAAGCACGGCAGCCGACTGGCCTCCCGTCCGGCGGAAGTCATGGGCTGCTCGACGGAGGCAGACTGCAAGGCATGAACCTGCGCCTGTTTGGGACCATCAAGGAAAGCATCGCCGACGGCCCGGGCATCCGCTACGCCGTCTTTGTCCAGGGCTGCCCGCACAACTGCCCAGGCTGCCACAATCCGTCCAGCCACTCCTTCACGGACGGCTACCTGCGTGACACGGCCGACATCCTGGCCGAGATCCGCGCCAATCCGCTGCTCGACGGGGTCACCTTCAGCGGCGGCGAACCGTTCATGCAGGCCGGCGAACTGGCCAGCCTGGCCGTGGATGTGCGCCGGCTGGGCCTGAACGTGCTGGTCTACTCCGGCTATACCTTCGAGGAACTGTTCGCCCAGCGAGCCCGTCCCGGCTGGCAGGACCTGATGAACCAGGCCAGCGTCCTGATCGACGGCCGATTCGAGCAGCAGGAGCGCTCATACGACCTGCGCTTCCGTGGTTCGCGCAATCAGCGCGCCATCGACCTGCCGGCCTCTCTCGCCAGCGGCTGCGCGGTCGTCTGCCCCCTCTAGGACCGAGGCGGAAGGAGCCCGCTGACACGCCTGCTGCCCTGCCCGCAGCCGCGTTCCGCGTCCGGCCAGGCGCCTGACCGCTGCCAAGCCCATCATCCGGCACGGCGTCCTGTTCGGCAGGACGCTTTTTATGCCGCTGAACACCTTCCCGCAACCTTTACCTTGCTGTGCACTCGGTTTATAATGCTGATAACGCTTTCCCGACAAGGCGTGGAACCGGAAGGAGTGCGACATGGCCAGACCGAGGCTTATCCTGCCAACGTACGTCAGCCAGGGCATGATCATCCAGCAGAACCAGCCATTTGTCCTGCACGGCACGGCCGAACCCTCCGCGGCGGTTGGCCTTGCCCTTTCGCGCGTTCCGGCTGACGGCCGGCCGGTCTCACCCCTTGATCCCGAGTACGGCGTCATCTTCGACGCATCGGCCGTCGCCGACGAAAACGGCGCCTTCACCTTCGAGCTGCCGGCGCTTTCCGCCTCCTTCGATCCGCTCACGCTGGTCCTGACCAGCGGCAGCAGCCGCATCGAGGTCGGCGACATCCTGGCCGGCGAGGTCTGGGTCGCGCTCGGCGCCGACAACATGGCCTTTCCGGTGCGGGCCGCCGCCAACAGCCAGCATCTGCTGGAGCAGGCCAACACACCATATGTGCGCTTCCTCTGCCCGCATCCCCTGATACCGGACAGTCCCCCGCCCGAGCCGTCCGCCGATTTCACCGGCGGCCGCTGGCACAATGGCGACGAACCGGAGGCGATGGCCGACCGCTCGGCCACCGCCTTTGCATTCGCGCGCGAGCTCTGCCAGGAGATCCACGTCCCGGTTGGCATCATTGACCTGGCCATGCGCAACGTGCGCCTCTACGCTTTGCTGCCGCGTCCCCGCATCAGCGAGAGCCCCGCCCTGCGCGATTGGCTGACGGCCGAAGGACTCTACCGCGATGAAACCAACTGGAACCTGCAGGGCGAGTTCAACCTCAACCAGCCCGGCGCCGTCTTCAACAGCCGCCTCGCGCCACTGGCGGGCCTGGCCGTGCGTGGCGTTCTCTGGCAGCACGGCGAGACCGACTTCCGCCAGCCGGCCGTCTATGCCGAAGGCATGAAGGCCTTCGTCGTGGAGCTGAACAGCCTGTTCCGTCCGGCGTCGCCGCGACTCAACCTGATCATCGCCCAGCTGCCGCCCTTCTACACCGGCCTGGCCAAGGGACGCGCCCTTGCCCGCTTCAACGAGATGCTGGCGGCGGCCCGCCAGGACTGGCCCTGCACCAGTGCGCTCGTCGCCGTCTATGACCTTCCGCCCGACTACGCCGCGGCGCCGGAGCCTTACAACCGGCCGCAAACGCCCTGGACCAGGCAGCCCGTCGGCCACCGCATGAAGCTGATCGCCTGCGGCCTGGTCTACCAGCGAAAGGCGCCGTCCAGCGCCCCTGAATGCAGCGAGATCGAACGGGTCGGCAACAAGTTCATGCTATCGTTCAGCCAGTCCGGTGCCGGACTGCGCCTGACCGGCGATGACAGCCGCCTGCGCGGCTTCAGTGTCTGCGGCAGCGACCGCGTCTTCCTCGAGGCGTCCGCCCGCCTGCTCTACGGCCTGCGCGTCCTGGTCTGGCACGATCAGATCCCGCATCCGGTCGCCGTTTCCTATGCCGATACCGACCTCAACGTCAGCGCCAACCTGGTCAGCCGCGATGGCCTCGCCGTGGTCCCGTTCCGCTCCGACCGCGAGCCGTCCCGCCTCTCCGAGACCCTCGACTGGACCCACTGCGAGCAGATGGCCATCTGGGCTGTCCAGGGCAGCAGCCCTGACGAGGGCCCACGCCTGCTGCCGCTGTTCCAGCCAGGGCGCGGCCGGGTCGACTTGAGCGTCGAACGCAACAACAAGAGCGAGGGCGACGGTTCCCTGCTCGTGCGCTACGAAACCGATGCGCAGAAGCAGGCCAGCTTCCGGCCGGTGCTCGACTATGCCTCCATGTACCCGCCCCTCGATGTCTCGCCGTTCGAGACGCTTGCCGTCGACCTGTTCAACCCGGACCAGCAGTTCAAGACCCTGAGCATCGAGGTGACCCTGGCCGTTCCGGCTGCCGTCGCAACCCCGGCTGCCAGCGCAGCCCCGGCGGTGACACCGGCCGTTGATGCGGCACCGGGTGCCGCCAAGGCTGCCAGCAAGCCGGAGGAAGCCGGCAGGCTGGCGGAAACGGCAGACCCGTCCGAATCGATGGCTTTGGAATGGGTCCCGCTGCCGCCGCTGGTCCTGGGCACGGTCACCATCGAGCCGGCCCTGCGCTGGCAGAACCTGCGCTTCAGCTTCAGCCGCCTCCCGGACGACCGTCGCCTGATCCGCGGGCTGGCCTTTGTTATCGGCGACCGCAAGGGCAAGGGCCAATTGTACATCGACAACATCCGCCTGCTGCTGCCATAGGCGGAACGGGCGCCGCACCTGCATTTTCGGCGGCGCGGGCACCGCTCTTGCATTTTTGCAGGCGGATGGCTATGATGTCTTCATATTCCTGCGTTGAGGAAGAGGAGTACGCCACCCGGCGGCCGACAGAGAATGGGATCCACAGGCTGGAAGATCCCTCGGCACAGACTGGCGGAAGGTCGCTTCGGAGCGGGCCGCTGCGGCAGCGCATGCCGACATGAGAGCCCGTCGTGAACGGCGGGAAGACTGGTGGTACCACGGAAGTCAGGCGCTTTCGTCCAGTTGCTGGGCGGGCGTCTTTTTTGTTTCCCGCTCCGCCCGGCGTGACCCGCCGAAAGGAGGACCGACATGAACCCGACCCTGCTGCTCATCCTCAGGATCCTGGCCATTGCCATCTCCGCCGCCGGCATCGGCGTCGTCTTTCTCGCGCCGTCGATTGTCGACCGGCGCGGCCTGGCGGCGGGCAAGACGCTTGACCCGCACCTCGTCGCGCACCTGCAGCCTGAAGAGCAGGAGAAGTTCCTCCGCGAGTCGGCCATCCTTGATGTCAAGCTGCGCGGCCTGCTCATCGGCCTGCCCGGCTTCATCCTCATCCTGATCGCCTTTGCCCGCTGAACCGCACGCCATACCCAAGGAGGTTTCACATGTCACGCATCGACGCCATCAGCAAGACTTTCGAGCCCGCCAGCTGCGAACCGCGCATCTACGCCGACTGGCAGGCAAAGGGCCACTTCACGCCGGCCATCGACCCGGCGAAGAAGCCCTACACGATCGTGATTCCGCCGCCGAACATCACTGGCCAGCTGCACATGGGCCATGCGCTCGACAACACGTTGCAGGACATCCTGATCCGCCAGAAGCGGATGCAGGGCTATTCGGCCCTCTGGCTGCCCGGCACCGACCACGCCTCGATCGCCACCGAGGCCAAGATCGTCGAGAAGATGCGCCAGGAGGGCGTCGACAAGGACACGCTCGGGCGCGAGAAGTTCCTCGAGCGCGCCTGGGAATGGAAGCGCATCTACGGCGGACGCATCATCGAGCAGCTCAAGCGGCTCGGTTCGTCCTGCGAC
>CAYOHO010000022.1:0-12863 GCA_964403755.1 uncultured Oscillospiraceae bacterium | reverse complement strand
GTCCTGATCAAGCTGAACCAGATCGGCACCCTGACCGAGACCCTCGAAGCCATCGAGATGGCGATGCGCAATGGCTGGACAGCGATCGTGTCGCACCGCTCCGGCGAGACCGAGGATGTCACGATTGCCGACATCGTCGTCGCCACCAATGCCGGCCAGATCAAGACGGGCGCCCCGTCGCGCACCGACCGTGTCGCCAAGTACAACCAGCTCCTGCGCATCGAGGAGGCGCTTGGCATCGCCGCCTGCTATGCCGGCCGGCAGGCGTTCCGCGTACCCATGAAGATCCAGGGCTGACGTGCGGCCGCCCATGGCGGCCAGTCGTGTGCCGATTTTCAGCCAACCCTAAGCCGTGCCGGACCGCACGATGCCGCGCCAGCCGCAAAGCCGCGCCGGACCGCAGGAT
The DNA here is from genome assembly GCA_964403755.1 of uncultured Oscillospiraceae bacterium. Classification (GTDB taxonomy): domain Bacteria; phylum Bacillota; class Clostridia; order Saccharofermentanales; family UBA5734; genus JAXGXQ01. The sequence goes on along the minus strand of CAYOHO010000022.1, from coordinate 12,457 downwards.
GCCGGCATCCGCCGGAAGGATTCCCGACATGACAGAGGCCCCCGCCAACCGCAGGCATGCGGTCGGCGGGGGCCTTTTCGGCTTGCGGATCAGGTCTGGCCTGCGGGGGCCTTTTCAGCTTGCGGATCGGGTCCGGCCGGCGGGGTGCAGTCAGCGGGTGAGTGATTCGGAGCGGAGGATGCACACCAGCTCGCGGACGCGCGGCGGCTTGCCGTACATCAGGATGCCGATTCGGTAGATGCGGGCGGAAAGCCAGCCCAGGCCATAGGTGGTCAGCAGCATCAGCGCGATCGAGAGCAGAAGCTGGAAGAGCGGCACATCGCTCATGCTCAGGCGCACGAACATGGTCATCGGGGCGAACAGCGGGATCAGCGAGACAACGGTCATCAGGGTCGAGTCCGGGTTCATCATGCCGATGAAGGAGAGCATCATGGCAGCCACAAAGATGAGCACGATCGGCATGATGCTGTTGTTGATGTCCTCGGTGCGGCTGGCCAGGGAGCCCAGGGCGCCATAGAGGAAGGCGTACATGAAGAAGCCGAGCAGGTAGAACAGGAGCGTCATCAGCACCGTCTGGGCCGGCATGCCGAACGCCGAGCGGACCATTGCGTTGCCGGTGTAGTGGCTGGCATTCAGCCCGTAGGCGCCGAAGGCGGCGGCGATGAAGACGGTGACCTGGAGCAGGCCGGCCAGGCCGGAGCCGATGACCTTGCCAAACATCAGGCTCATCGGGTCTGCCGAGGTGACCAGCATCTCCATGGCGCGGTTGCTCTTCTCGGAGGCGACCGACTGGGCTACCATCTGGCCGTAGATCATGACGGTCATGTAGAGCAGCATGAGCAGGACATAGGTGGAGAGGTAGGCCTGCTCCATCGTCTTGCCGGTTTCGCTGGCTGTCTCGATCTGCTCAAGGGCAGCGGGTGTCATGATGGCGGCAATGTCAGTCTGGCCGAGGCCGAATCCGGCAAGGCTGCGCGAGCGGAACCAGCTGTCGAGCACACCATGCAGCTGATTTGCTGTCGTGTCGCCGATCCCGCTCCGCCGCACGATGACCGTGAACTGGCGGGGGCTCTCGATGATGAAGACAGCCTTGGCATCTCCGTTGCGGATCTGGCCGCGCAGCGCCTCAGTCTCGCTGTCCTTGCCGGACTCCAGGCGCAGGTTCGGCAGCGCCTGCTGCAGCCAGTCCAGGCCTGGCGCCGCGCCGGTGCGGTCAATGATGTAGATGGTCGAGCGGGGATCGGCCTTCGGGTCCGTGGCCTCACCGGGCCGGATGCTCTGCACCGCCTGGCTGATTGCGGGAATGGAGAGCGCGATCAGCAGGACCACAACCATCACGGCGGTCGTGATCCGGAAGGATCGGCTATGCAGGTAGCCGGTGAACTCGTAGCGGAGAACCGTGGTGAACTGGCTGAAGCGCTGTCTTCTCATACGGTTTCACCTGCCTTTTCGATGAAGATGTCCTCGAGGGTCGGCTCCAGGACGGCAAAGCGGTCGATGGCGGCACCGGAGCCGGCGAGTGCCTGCAGCAGGCCGCTGCGGTGCTCGGGGCGGCGGAGCGTGACGATGCAGCCGTCCGCGGTGTCCTCGACCTGGCGGACCAGGGCGGCTACGCCGGCATCGGTGAGCAGCCCGTCAAGCCCGGCGCGGGTGGCGCCGGCGCCGTCCGGCCCGGCAATGCGAACGTCGATCCGCGAACGGTCGTAGCTGCGCTTGATGTCGCGCAAGCCGCCGTCCAGAACGATGCGGCCGCCGTTGAGCAGCGCGACGGAGTCACAGAATGCCTCGACATAGCCCATCTGGTGGCTTGAGAAGATGACGATCCGGCCCTGCTGCACCTGCTCGGCGATGACCTCCTTGAGGAGGCGGGCATTGACCGGGTCGAGGCCGCTGAACGGCTCGTCCAGGATGACGATGTCCGGTTCGGCGATCAGGGCTGCGGCCAGCTGGATCTTCTGCTGGTTGCCCTTGGAGAGGGTCTCGAGCTTGCAGTCGATGGTCTCGGGCATCTCCAGGCGCTCGAGCCAGTGCTCGGCCGAGCGCCTTGCCGCGGCCGCGCCCAGCCCGCGCAGCTGCGCCAGGTAGGCCAGTTGCCGGCGCACGGTGACCTTCGGGTACAGCCCGCGTTCCTCCGGCAGATAGCCGATGCGGACACCGGCGCTGGCGAGGTGGCGGCCGTCGAGCAGGACCTCGCCGCTGTCCGGCGGGAACACGTTCATGATGATGCGGATGGTGGTGGTCTTGCCGGCGCCGTTGCGGCCGAGCAGGCCGAGGGCGGATCCGGAGGCGGCCGTGAAGCTGACGCCGTCGAGCACGGTTCGGTCGCCGAAGGTCTTGGTCAGGGATCGGATCTCAAGCTGCATCCAGGTCTCTCCTTTGCTGTCAGGTACATGGCAGGACGCCCTGCAGCCGGCCGGGCTTCAGGGCGTCCTGGTATGGTCGCATCAGTCAGGCGGGGCCGGTCAGACGGTGAACTTGACCGGATCGGTGCGCGACGGGCGGTCATCCGGCACAGCCGCCGGCTTCTCCTGCACGCTGCCGTACTTGAGGATGTAGGCCTTGAGCTCCTGGCGCTGCATCGGCCGGCCGATCAGGTAGCCCTGGCCCATCTGGAAGCCAGCCTCTTCAAGCAGCTCAAGCTGCTCGGCGGTCTCGATGCCCTTGGCGCAGACCGTCAGGTCCAGGACCTGGGCCATCTGCTGGATGGCGCAGATCACCTTGAGCTCGTGCTCGAGGCTGGTGATGCCTTTCGTGAATTCCTTGCTCAGGTCGATCTCGTCGAACGGGATGCGGCGGAGCAGGTCGATGTTGGAGTAGTTCCGGCCGAAGTTGTCGAGCACCAGGCGGACCCCCAGCTCGTTGCGGAGCCGGATCAGGTTCTGCTCGCCGACCGGGCCGATCGGCTGCTTGTCGCTGAGCTCAAACTGGAGGTTGCGGAAGCGCAGGCCGGTCTGGGCCGCCAGGTCGACCACCTGGTCGACGAATTCGGGCCGGTCGGCCTGGAAGCCGAAGATATTGATCGAAAGCGTGACGCTGAACCCGACTTCCTCGTTCATGGAGACGACGCCCTCGAAGGCGCGGCGCAGGAACCACTTGCCAAAGGCAATGGTCAGTTCCGGATCGGCCTCGATGATCGGCAGGAACTGCCTGGGAAGGTAGCGCTCGTTGTTTTCACCGATCAGCAGGTCGGCAAAGACTTCATAGGTGTTGCAGGTGTTCTGGCCAAGAATCCATTTCGGCTGTCCGTAGATCTCAAGACGGTCCTGTTCGAGTGCACCATAGATCTGGTCCCTTGTCAGATCGGCCATGGTCAGTTCCTCCTCGATCGGCATGATTTCTCGGTTCGGTAAGATGTCCGGCCTGTCCGCGCCGTTCCCGGCCCGGATGGCAACGCCCCGCTGACTGCTTTCAGCAATTGTCCTGTATGGATATTTTATACTTCCGGGACGGCAACCGCAATCGCGGGAATTCCTGACGCGCCGCCGGAAGCGGCTTTTCTGATATAATCACATCGGTCCGGCCGACATGGCCGGCCAGAAGGATGACCGCTGATGACCGCCATGGAAAACCCGCAGGATACCGCAGCCGGACGTCCGGCTGGCAGGATCCACCTGTATCTCTCCCGGCACGGCGAAACCGTCTGGAACACCGAGGCCCGGATGCAGGGGCTCGGCAACTCCGATCTCACCGAGAACGGCCTGGCCGACGCCCGCCGCCTGGCCGATGCACTGGCCGGCATTCCCCTGCTGGCCGCCTTCACGAGCCCGGCCCGGCGGGCGCTCGAGACGGCGCAGCTGGCCCTGGCTGGCCGGGCCGTGCCGATTCTGGTCGATGACCGCATCCAGGAGATGGCGCTCGGCCGGTTCGAGGGCCTGACCGTCGCCGAAGCCTACGCGATCGATCCAGACAACATGGATGCCTTCTTCCACCATGCCGAGCGCTTCGTTCCCCGCGGAGGCGAAAGCTTCGCCGAAGTGATGAAGCGGATCGAGATCTTCCTGGCCGAGCTCACCGCCGACCCGCTGGCGTTCGTCGGCAGCCATCCGGCCCTGCCTGGAGCCGCCGGGATAACCGAAGATGCCGATGACACCGCTGACCGCGCCGGAGCCACCTTTGCCGAAACGGCCGCCTCGTCCGCCGGCTGCGGCAGCCGAGATCCGGCAGGTCCGCCCGCCGGCGCGGACTGCCACATCCTCATCATCAGCCACAACATCACAGTCAAGGCCATGCTGACCATCATGCGCCGCCGCCCGCTCAGCCGGCTGCGCGACGGGCGGCACATCCCGCAGGCGACGCTCATCCCGGTCGTCTACGCGCCAGAGACCGGCGAATACCGTCTGGAGCCCGAGGCCGAGCGCATCGTCGGCTGACCGGGACGGCTTGCCGATGCCGTGAACAGGAAGGCCGGGCCTGGTCGGCCTGACACGCCTTCCGGGCGGAGGCAACGCCGTCCAGGCTGCCCTCGGGTGCAGAAACTGCGGCCGGATATGCTAAAATGGAAACCGCACCAACGATATCAGCGAATCAGGATATACCGTGCAGCCGGCCTGACGGCTGGGAGGTCTTTGCGTGATTGATGGCTATTTTCGTGTCGCCGCAGCCACACCGGAAATCCGGGTGGCGGACGTGCCCTTCAACCAGGAGCGCATCCTGGCCTGCTGCCGCGCGGCAGCGGAGGCCGGCGCCGGCCTGGTCGTTCTGCCGGAACTGTGCCTGACCGGCTATACCTGCTCCGACCTGTTTCTCAGCCAGACCCTGCTTCGAGCCGCACAGGATGGCCTGGCCGCCGTCGCCGCCGGCCTGGCCGGCCTGGACCTGGTGGCGGTCGTCGGCCTGCCGCTGGCAGCCGGTTCCGGCCTCTACAACGTCGCCGCCGTCATCCACCGCGGCGAGGTGCTGGGCCTCGTGCCCAAGCGCAGCATTCCCAACTACGGCGAATTCTATGAGGCACGCCATTTCTCGCCCGGTCCCGCTGCCGGCGAAGTCACGCTCGCCGGCCGATCGGTTCCCTTCGGCACCGACCTGATCTTCGCCTGCCGCAGCCTGCCTGAGCTCCGGCTTGCCGTCGAGGTCTGCGAAGACCTCTGGGTGCCCGTGCCGCCGTCGGTGAACCACGCCCTCGCCGGCGCCACCGTCATTGCCAACCTTTCCGCCAGCGACGAGGTCATCGGCAAGGCCGACTACCGCCGCCTGCTGGTCCGCAGCCAGTCCGGCCGCCTCGTCTGCGGCTACCTGTATGCCGATGCCGGCAGCGGTGAATCGACCACCGACCTTGTGTTCGCCGGCCACAACCTGATCTGCGAGAACGGCCGCCAGCTGCGGGAATCGGTCCTGTTCGAGACCGGTGTCCTGACTGCCGACCTCGACCTGCGCCAGATCATCGCCGAGCGCCGCCGCGCCAACACCTTCCCCTCGGTCGCCAATCCGCCGGCGACATACCGGAGCATCGAGTTCGACCTGCCGGTCCGCCGCTACGCCCGGCTGCTGCGCGACATCTCGCCGCACCCCTTCGTGCCCGCAAGCCAGGTTGACCTGGCCCAGCGCTGCGAGGAGATCCTCGCCCTGCAGATGAACGGCCTGCGGACGCGCCTGGCCCATACCCGGGCGAAGGCTGCCGTCGTCGGCCTCTCCGGCGGCCTCGACTCGACACTGGCCCTGCTGATTGCCGCCCGTGCCTACGCCTCGCTCGGCTGGCCCCTTTCCGACATCATCGCCGTCACCATGCCCGGCTTCGGCACCACCGGCCGCACCTACGGCAACGCCTGCTCGCTCGCCCGCTCGATCGGCGCCACACTCATCGAGATCCCCATCTCCGAGGCCGTGCAGCTGCACTTCCGCGACATCGGCCAGGACCCGGCAAAGCTGGACGTCACCTACGAGAATTCACAGGCCCGCGAGCGCACCCAGATCCTGATGGACCTGGCCAACCAGCGCGGCGGCCTCGTCATCGGCACCGGCGACCTCTCCGAGCTCGCCCTCGGCTGGGCCACCTACAACGGCGACCACATGTCGATGTATGGCGTCAACGCCTCGATCCCCAAGACGCTGGTCCGCCACCTTGTGCGCTACGCCGCCGATGCGGCGCTGGCCGGCGGCATCCGCGAACTGCATGACATCCTCGCCGACATCCTCGCCACGCCGGTGAGCCCGGAGCTGCTGCCGGCCAAGGATGGCGAGATCAGCCAGCAGACCGAGAACATCGTCGGCCCCTACGAGCTGCACGACTTCTTCCTCTACTACCTGGTCCGCTTCGGCATGTCGCCGCGTAAGGTCTACCGCCTGGCGCTGCAGGCCTTCGACGGCTTCTACGAGCCCGGCGTGATCCTCGGCTGGCTGAAGGTCTTCCTGCGGCGCTTCTTCGCCCAGCAGTTCAAGCGCTCCTGCCTGCCGGACGGCCCCAAGGTCGGTACCGTCACGCTCTCGCCGCGCGGTGACTGGCGCATGCCAAGCGATGCCCAGAGCGGCATCTGGCTGGCCGAGCTGCCGAACGAGGCCTGAGAACCGATCGCCCCGCATCCGGTCCGTCCGCACCGCCGTCCCGCCACGCCAGCGGGACGGGCGCACCCACAACCTGAGAACCGCTCGCCCCTGAACGGTCAACCCTGAACCATCACCGGAGGAACGACCCTATGCAGACCGCAGCCACCGCCGGCCGGACCGAGCGGCCGGATACCGCGCAGGCGGCGTCCCGCCCGGACAGCCTGCGCTTTTTCATCACCTATTACCGTCCGCATGTGCGGCTGCTGATCCTGGACCTGATCTGCGCCACCGGCATCTCGCTGATCGACCTTGCCTTCCCGATGGCAACCCGGCATGCACTTCAGGTCCTGCTGCCGCAAAACCTCTTCCGCCCCTTCTTCCTGCTGGTGGGCTCGTTCATCGTGCTCTACGCCATCCGTTCGGCGATGAGCTTCACGATCAACTACTGGGGCCACCTGCTGGGGGCGCGCATGGAGACCGACATGCGCCGCGACCTCTTCGCCCATCTGCAGAAGCTGTCACATCGCTTCTATGACCAGACGCGCACCGGCCAGCTGATGTCGCGCGTCATCAACGACCTGTTCGAGATCAGCGAGCTGGCGCACCACGGGCCGGAGGACCTCTTCATCTCCACCCTGATGATCGTCGGCAGCTTCATCGCCCTGCTCACCATCCAGTGGCGCCTGGCGATCGTGCTCTTCGCCGCCATGCCCCTGATCATCCTCTTTGTCACCCGCCAGCGCCGGCGCATGTCGCAGGCGTCGCGCGAAGTCAAGAAGAAGACGGCCGCGATCAACGCCAGCCTCGAGAACAGCATCTCCGGCATCCGCGTCGCCAAGGCCTTTGCCAACGAGCCGTTCGAGATCGAGAAGTTCGGCCGCGACAACGGCGAGTACCGCGGCGCCAAGCGCAGCTTCTACCATGCGATGGCCATCTTCTACAGCGGCATGAACTTCATGACCGGCATGCTCAACGTCATTGTCATCGGCTATGGCGGCTTCCTCATCCAGCGCCAGCTGATGGGCTTCGCCGACCTCATCGCCTTCAGCCTGTATGTGAATTCGTTCCTCTCGCCGGTGCAGAAGCTGGCCAACTTCGTCGAGCAGTACTCAGCCGGCATGGCCGGCTTCGAGCGCTTCAGCGAGATGATGGGCATCGAGCCGGAGATCGTCGATGCACCGGACGCCATCACGCTCGGCAGCGTGCACGGCGACATCCGCTTTGAGGACGTCACCTTTGCCTACAAGGAAGGCCTGACCGTGCTCGACCACCTGTCGCTGGACATCCCGGCCGGCAGCACGCTCGCCCTCGTCGGCCCCTCCGGCGGCGGCAAGACGACGCTCTGCCACCTGATCCCGCGATTCTACGAGGTCATGGCCGGACGCATCACGCTCGACGGCACCGACATCAGCCGCATCCGCCTGGCCTCACTACGCGAAAGCATCGGCATCGTGCAGCAGGACGTGTTCCTCTTTGCCGGCAGCATCTTCGACAATATCCGCTATGGCCGGATCAGCGCGACCGAGGCGGAAGTGGTCGAGGCGGCAAAGAAGGCCGAGATCCACGACTTCATCGCCGGCCTGCCCGACGGCTACCAGACCGAGGTCGGCGAGCGCGGCATCAAGCTCTCCGGCGGCCAGAAGCAGCGCATCAGCATCGCCCGCATCTTCCTCAAGAACCCGCCGGTCCTCATCCTGGACGAGGCGACCTCGGCGCTCGACAGCGAGACGGAGTACCGCATCCAGCAGTCGCTCGACCGGCTGGCCCGCGGACGCACGACCCTGGTCATCGCCCATCGCCTGACGACCGTTCGCCACGCCGACGCCATTGTCGTGATCGATGAGGATGGCATCCAGGAGATCGGCACCCACCGGGAACTGATCGCCCGCGGCGGCGCCTACGCCCGCCTCAGCCGCACCGCCTTCCGCGATGACGACTGCAGCCGGAATGAAGCCAGCCCGGCGGGCGATGAGCCCGCGGCGGCTGACCCCGTGCAGAGCCCGATACAGGTCCCGACGCAGCACCCGGCGCAGACCCCGATGCAGGACCCGGCGCAGAGCCCGACGCAGGAGGCGACCCATGCCTGAGCTGCCCGAGGTTGAATCCGTCCGCCGCAGCCTGCTGCCGCACATCGTGGGCAAGCGCATCGCCGACGTGAAGATCTGGCGCGAGGGCGTGCTGCTCTCGGACCCGGCGCGGCTCACCGGCCGCACGATCACCGGCGCGGAACGCCGCGGCAAGTACCTGATGATCCTGCTGGACGATGACAGCCGCCTGGCCGTGCATCTGCGCATGACCGGCCAGCTGGTCTTCAGCTCCGCCTGCCCCGAGCCAGCCACCCATACCCATGTCCAGCTGCTGCTGGAGCCGGAGGGCTGCCTGACCTGGACCGACACGCGCCGCTTCGGCCGCCTGCAGCAGTTCGCCGCCGGCGAGCCGCTGGCCGGCACGGCCTTCGCCGGGCTCGACCGGCTCGGCCCCGAGCCGCTGGGCGACGGCATCACCCCCGCCTACCTGCAGGCGGTCTGCCGCCGGCATGCCCGGGCGCCGATCAAGTCCGTGCTGCTGAACCAGGACGCCATCGCCGGACTCGGCAACATCTATGCCGACGAGACGCTCTTCCAGGCGGGGATCGATCCCCGCCGTCCGGCCGGCAGCCTGGCGGCCGACGACTTCAGCCGCCTGGCCGAGGCCATCCGTGACGTCATCGGCCGTGCCGTCGAGCGGCGCGGCACGACCCTGCGCGACTATGTAGATGCCGACCGCCGCACCGGCGAGTTCCGCGCCTGCCTCTGTGTCTATGGACGCAAGGGCCTGGCCTGCACCCGCTGCGGCACCGAAATCCAGGGCACCCGCCTCTCCGGCCGCGCCACCTGCTTCTGCCCAAGCTGCCAGAAGGGCTAGCCCACGCCGGCCAGAAGGCGGAGGCTTGGGTGGAACCAGCTGGCCAGCCCGCCCGGCGACAGACATGAAAACGCCCGGCAGCCGGGGCCAATGGCCTGGTGCCGGGCGATTCTTTCTGGGGGAACAGTCTTGCGGTTCCGGTCAGCCGGATGCGGCTCCGGAGCCTGTGCCAGGGCGGCTTACGCCTCGATCGAGATGGCGTTGACCGGGCAGGAATCGGCGGCATCGCGAGCGGCGCTTTCCTCCTCGGGCGGGATGGAATCCCCTTTCACGAAGGCAAGCGATTCCGCGTCGATCTCGAAGACAGCCGGGCAGATTTCCGCGCAGAGTCCGCAGCCAATGCAGGTGTTCCGATCTACAATCGCTTTCATTTTCCTACCTCGATTTCTTTCTTATCAACGGGTTCCGCTCAACTGGTTCCGCGCCGCCTGTTCCGGCGCAAACCGGCACTGCTGATGCAGCAGGATGGGAAACCCGCATGCCGGGCCTGACAGGCGGTTCGGCTGCGGGACAGGCTCATGGCTTGGCTGGCATGGGGCGGCTAGCGGGCGGGAACGATCTCGATCCAGTATCCGTCTGGATCCTCAATGAAATAAAGGCCCATCTTGTGGTTCTCGAAGCAGATGCAGCCCATTTCGGCGTGGCGCTTGCGGGCGGCCGCGATGTCTCCGGTCGTGAAGCAGATGTGGGTTTCATTGTCGCCAAGATCGTAGGGATCCTTGCGGTCGCGCAGCTGCGTCAGCTCGATCTGGTAGCAGCCATCCGCGTCGCTCAGGAAGGACAGGACAAAGCTCTTGTCGGCGGCTTCCTGCGTCCGGACGACGCGCATGTCGAGTGCCTCCTGATAGAAGGCAAGGGAGCGTTCCATGTCCAGGACATTGAGATTGGTGTGGGCCAGGCGAAAATCCATCTGCCTTACTCCTTTGCAATCATCTTTCTGGTTCGTGGACGACATGATGAGAGGATCTGTCTCCATTCTACCGGCAACCACCTGACGCGACAAGACTTGCCGCCCATATTTCAATGCCGTGAACACTATGATATCATGGTCGTGGCCAAAGAACCGGACACCCTTGGCCCGCTCCCTGGCGGAGCGGGGCCGGCCGCATCGCCGGAAAGAACCAGACAGCAGGCCTATTCAGGAGGAGGAGCATCCAACATGGATCTGTTTCAGAAGTGCCGCGAGTTCAACCGTGTCAAGCAGGCGATCGAGTACGGCCTCTATCCCTATTTCCACATGCTGAATTCGGGCCAGGACACGGAAGTCATCATGGAAGGCAAGCGGACGCTGATGTTCGGCTCGAACAACTACCTCGGCCTCACCTCCGACCCGCGCGTCAAGGAGGCGGCCATCAAGGCAGTGGAACGCTACGGCACCGGCTGCTCCGGTTCCCGCTTCCTCAACGGCACCCTCGACATCCATGTCGACCTCGAGGAGGCGCTGGCTCGCTTCCTGCAGAAGGAATCCTGCATGGTCGTCTCGACCGGCTTCCAGACCAACCTGTCGATCCTCTCGGCCATTGCCGGCCGCGGCGACTACATCCTCTCCGACGCCTACAACCACGCCAGCATCATCGACGGTACCCGCCTCTCGCTGGCGAAGACGTACAAGTTCAAGCACAGCGACATGGAAGACCTCGAACGCCTGCTGCAGCTCTGCTCGGCCGATGAGAAGGGCGGCATCCTGATCGTCACCGACGGCGTCTTCAGCATGGAAGGCGAGATCTGCGACCTGCCCGGCATCGTGAAGCTGGCGAAGAAGTACGGCGCCCGTGTCATGGTCGACGACGCCCACTCGATCGGCGTGCTCGGCGAGCACGGCCGCGGCACGGCCGAGTACTTCGGCCTCAACGATGGCGTCGACATCATCATGAACACCTTCTCGAAGACACTCGCTTCGCTCGGCGGCTGCATTGCGGCCGACGCGGATGTCATCACCTACATCAAGCACACGGCGCGTCCGTTCATCTTCAGCGCCTCCATCCCGCCGGCCCAGGTCGCTGCGGCGCGCGAGTCGCTTCGCATCCTCGAGGCCGAGCCCCAGCGCGTCCGCCGCCTGAACGAGATTGCGGCCTACATGAAGCGCGGCCTCTCGCAGCTCGAGTTCGTGAATGTGCGGGACAGCGGCAACGACCTGGTCCCGATCGTTCCCATCCTCACCGGCACCATCGGCCGCACCCTGTACACCGGCCGGGTCCTGCTCGACAATGGCGTGTACATCAACCCGGTCCTGCCGCCGGCGGTCGCCGAGGACGCCTGCCAGCTGCGCACCAGCTACACGGCAACCCATACCAACGCGCAGCTGGACGAAGGCATCGCCATCTTCGGCGCCACCTTCGCCGCCATCGCGGCCGACAAGGACCTCAACATCGATATCGCGCTGTAAGCAAGTGGCACAGGTGACCCAAGTGACGCAGATGACTCAAGACTACGACCAGGTATCGCTGCCCCGTTACCTGACCATTGCGGTCGACGTGGCCGACCGGATCGCCAGCGGCCAGCTGGCTGTCGGTGCAAGGCTCAAGGGCCGCTCCGTCCTCAGCTCCGAATACCAGGTCTCGCCCGAGACGATCCGCCGCGCCATGTCGCTGCTGTCAGACAAGGGCGTCGTCTCCGTGGCCACCGGCAGCGGCATCCGCGTCGAGAGCCAGGAAAAGGCCCGTCATTTCGTCCTTGGCTTCAAGGAAGACAAGATGGTGGTCGACATGCGCAGCCGCCTGGACACCCTGATCGAGCAGGAGCGCGATCTGCAGGAAGAGATCCGCACCCTGACGGTGCAGGTGATCGACCTCTACAAGTACCGGCGCAGCGACCTCGTCTCGCCGGTCGAGGTCGACGTGCCCCACGACTCGCACATCGTCGGCAAGACGATCGGCGAATGCGACTTCTGGCACAACACTGGCGCCACGATCATCGCCGTCATCCACAAGGGCGATCTCGTCATCTCCCCCGGCCCCTACTACGTCTTCACCGAAGGCGACCGCCTGCTCCTCGTCGGCGACGAGCACGTCATCGAGCGGCTCAACAGCTATCTCTTCGGCCTGCTGTAAGCAGGCCGTCCTGATCTTCGGCC
>CAYOHO010000021.1:8019-12951 GCA_964403755.1 uncultured Oscillospiraceae bacterium | reverse complement strand
TGATCACGGCCGTGGCCGGAGAATTGGCGGCCGCCGGCATCCAGGCGCTGTCACTGATCGTCGCGACCAGCAACACCGGCGCCCTGCGCCTTTACGAGACGCTCGGCTTCGGCGGTTCCACCCTGTTCGCCCACTGGTTCCAGATGCCGCTCCAGCAGCCGAAGCCCGTCGCCCCGATGCACACCGCCGCCGGGCTGGCAGCTGACCTGACGCGCCTTGGCGTCCGCCGCGGCGACGTCCTCATGGTCCACAGCGCCCTCGGAAGCCTCGGCTGGGTGCCGGGCGGGGCTGTCGCCCTGATCGACGCCCTCACGGAAGCCATTGGCCCGGAGGGCACGCTGGTGATGCCCGCCCACTGCGGCGAGAACAGCGAACCGGCCAACTGGATTGCGCCCCCGGTGCCCTCGGACTGGTGGCCGGCCATCCGTGAGAACATGCCGCCCTACCGCCCGGAGGTCACGCCGACCAGCCGGATCGGAACCGTCCCCGAGCTGTTCCGCACCCAGCCCGGCGTCCGGCGCAGTGCCCATCCCAGCTGTTCCTTCGCTGCCCGCGGCCCGCGCGCAGCCGAAATTGTCGCCGACCATCGGCTCGAGGACGCACTCGGCTCGTCCTCACCCAGCAGCCGGCTCGTGGAAATGGGCGCCCGGATCCTCCAGATCGGCACCGACTACGACACCTGCACCATCATGCACCTCGGCGAGTCCCAGGCTGCCTGCCGCCTGCATATCCGGCAGGGCGCCGCCATGATCGTCGACGGTGAGCGCCGCTGGATGCCGTACCGCGACGAGCACGGCAACAGCGATGAGTTCTTCGGACCCGGAAAGCTGATGGAAAGCCGCGCCCCGGTCCTGTCCGGCAAGGTCGGCGAGGCCAGCTGCCGCCTGTTCAGCGCTGCGGACGCCGTCGCTGCGGCCCGCGACTGGTTCCTCGAGAACCGGATGCACCGCCTGGGCGAAGCCGACCACGGGTGGCTGATGGAGCTGCTGCGCCGCGAACCCGAGTTCAACCTGTTCCTGATCGGCGATGTCGAGAACTACGGCTTCAGCGAGCCGTTCCAGGACATCCTCGCCTACGGGCGCAAAGGTCCTGACGGCCGGCGAACCTGGCCGCTGGACATGGGCAGCCGGACCCCTGCGCCCGCCGGTGCGCCGGATTCCGCCAGCCCGGCCAGCCCGGCAAGCCCGGCAAGCCCAGACAGCTCTGCCATCCCGGACAGCCCGGACAGCCCGGCCATCCCCGCCATCGACAGCATCGTGCTGCGCTACTACACCAACTTCATTGTCTACAGCGAAAGCGATACGTTCGCACTCGAGCCCGTGCTTTCAGCGCTCGACTACCCGCCGCTGAGCATGCTTTCGGCCAAGAAGACCGTCATGGACCGTCTGCGCCCGCACCTGACCGGCTATCGCTTCAGTGAGACCTTCATGATGAAGCGCCCGATCACCGCGCCTGCCTGTGAACCGATCGCCCGGCTGGACGGCAGCAAGCCGGATGCCCTGCCGGTCGAGCTGGCGAGGCTCGGCGACGTGCCGGAACTGGCGGCCTTCCTTCACAGCATCACGGAGTTCGCGGTCGCCAGCCAGACGCTTGCCGACCGCACCGACATGCTCCGGCGGTCCCTGCAGAACACCGGCACGCGCTACGTTCTCATCCGCGAAAACGGCCGCATCGTGGCCTGCGCCGGCACGACCGCCGAGAACAGCCAGTCCGCCATGGTGGTCAGCGTCGCCACGGCGCCCGACTACCGCCGCCGCGGCTTTGCCACCCGCCTGGTCAGCCGTCTCTGCGACCTGCATGCGCGGGAAAGCCGCGAATTCCTCTGCCTCTTCTACAGCAACCCGGCCGCCGGCATCATCTACCGCGGCCTCGGCTTCCAGGAGATCGGCACCTGGGTGATGGCCCGGCCGCCTGTCCGCCTGGCCGGACAGGGTGTATGATGGAACTGTCCGTGGCCTGACTGCAGCACTGACTGCAGCATTGACTGCAGCGCTGACTGCGGCATTGACTGCGGCACGACTGAAGAAGGGCGCGCCCCCGGCCGATCCAGCGTTTCCGGAAGGTCCGGAGGGCTCGTTTCCGCCCGGCGCAGCCGACAAGGAGGCTCCTGACCATGCATGACCCCAGGCTCGACCAGCTGGCCCACGTCCTGATGAACCACTCAACCGCCCTCAAGCGGGGCGATTTCTTCCAGGTGAACGCATCCTTTGCTGCCCGCCCGCTCGTCCTGGCGATCCTGCGCCAGGCTCAGGAGATGGGCGTCTATCCCATCCTCAACTGGCAGGACGAGGAGATCATGCGCCTGAACTACGCGCTCCTCGACCCTGGCTGCCCCGATACGACGCGTTTCCTCGAGCGCCGCCGCGACTGGGACCTGTTCCGCTGGCAGGACCTGGCGGCCAACATCACCATCCGGGCGACCGAGAATGACCAGGAGATGCGCGACGTGCCGCCGGAGCGCCTGCAGCTGAACGCCCGCATCGGCCGGCCCCTGAGCGACGTGATCATCAATGACCGGCGCTGGGTCCTCGTCGACTATCCGACCCACGCCAGCGCCCAGAAGGCCGGCATGTCCTATGAGGCCTATTTCGACTACTCCCTGGCCGTGACCCTCATCGACTACGACCGCCTGCTCCAGGCCGAGGAGCGGCTGGCCGCCCGCCTCGACCGCTGCGAGCAGGTGCAGATCCTGGCCCCGGGCACGGACATCCGCTTCTCCAAGAAAGGCATGCCCAGCGTCTGCTGCTATGGGCGCCGCAACGTCCCGGACGGCGAGGTCTACACCGCGCCGGTCTGCGACTCGGTCGAGGGCGTCATCACCTACAATGTCCCCTCGAACTACTTCGGCCAGACCTTCCGCCAGATCCGGCTCGAGTTCCGCGGCGGCCGCGTCTGCCAGGCAACCTGCGACGGCGACAATGACCTGCTCAACAAGATCCTCCAGACAGACGCAGGCGCCTCGGCGATCGGCGAGTTCTCGTTCGGGGTCAACCCGATGATCCGCGAGCCGATCGGCAACACCCTGTTTGACGAGAAGATCTGCGGCTCGATCCACTTCACGCCCGGCAACGCCTATGCCAAGGCCGACAACGGCAACCGCTCCGCCATCCACTGGGACCTGATCCAGATCCAGAGGCCCGAGCACGGCGGCGGCGAGGTGTGGCTCGACGGCGAGCTCGTCCGCAAGGACGGCCTCTTCCTGCCGGAGGACCTGCTGGCCCTGAACCCGGAGAACCTGGCGCCCGCCCGCCAGCCCTAAGGCGCTGGCTCGTAAACCTGACGCCCGCCACATCCGACAGCCATGGATCGCGCGCTTCTGCACCAGGCGGAGGCGCGGCGCCGGCCCGAAAACCTTGCGCCGGCCCGCCAAATCCAATAAGATATCATTGTCGGGCAGACGCCCGCCGATCGCGGGAATTTCAGCCGCATCCCGGCTCCCGCCCGATGGAATGAGATGCCTGCGGCCTGGCCGCATGGGAAAATTCTGCCGAAGAAACGCCTGGAGGTTGCAGCCATGCTAGATATCAACCTGATCCGTGAACAAGCCGACTGGGTGCAGAAGCGCCTGCATGACAAGGAGTTTGACGTCGACTTCACCGAGTTCCTGGCGCGCGACGCTCGCCGCCGCGAGCTCATCTACCAGGTCGAGCAGCTCAAGGCCGAGAAGAACCGCACCTCGGCCGCCATTCCGCAGATGAAGAAGGCCGGCCAGGACGTCACCGAAACGCTGGCCCGCATGAAGTCCGTCTCCGACGAGATCCGCCTGCTCGATGACGAGCTGACGGCCCTCGAGGCCACGCAGCAGACCTTCCTGGACGCGCTGCCCAACATCCCGGCCGACGATGTCGTCGCCGGCGGCAAGGAAAGCAACCAGGTTGTCCGCGTCTTCGGCACCCCGCCGACATTTGGCTTCAAGCCCGAGCACCACGTCGACATCGCCGAGCGCCTGCACCTGATCGACTACACGCGCGGTGCCAAGCTGGGCGGCAGCGGCTTCTGGCTCTACCGCGGCGACGGCTCGCTCATCGAGTGGGCGCTGCTGAACTACTTCATGGAAGAGCACCTCAAGGACGGCTACGAAATGATCCTGCCGCCGCACATCCTCAATTACCAGTGCGGCTACACGGCCGGCCAGTTCCCCAAGTTCCGCGACGACGTCTACCAGCTGCGCAAGGACGATGGCGAGGGTGACGGGTTCACCCACTTCATCCTGCCGACCGCCGAGACCGCCCTGGTCAACCTCTTCCGCGACGAGATCCTCGACGAGGACGACCTGCCGAAGAAGATGTTCGCCTATACCCCCTGCTACCGCAAGGAGGCCGGCAGCTACCGCTCCGAAGAGCGCGGCATGATCCGCGGACACCAGTTCAACAAGATCGAGATGTTCCAGTACACGCTGCCCGAGCATTCGGACGCGGCGCTGGACGAGCTCGTCAACAAGGCCTGTGCCCTGGTTGAGGGACTGGGTCTGCACTATCGCCTCAGCAAGCTGGCTGCGGCCGACTGCAGCGCGTCGATGCGCAAGACCTTCGACATCGAGGTCTGGATCCCGAGCATGAATGACTACAAGGAAGTCAGCTCGGCCAGCAACGCCGGCGACTACCAGGCGCGCCGCGGCAACATGCGCTTCCGCCGCCACGTCTCCAACCGCCTCGAGTTCATGCACACGCTCAACGCCTCCGGCCTGGCGACCAGCCGCATCCTGCCCGCCATCCTCGAGCAGTTCCAGCAGGCCGACGGCACTGTACGCATCCCGGAAGTCCTGCGCAAGTGGATGGGCGGCCGCGAATTCCTCGGTACGCCCAGCCAGGCCTGAAGCCAGTCGACAGAACCAGCCATTCGACACGCCAGCCATGCATTCCGAACGCCCGGACGGCCCGCCGCTCCGGGCGTTTTCCTGCCCGGATGGAACCTGCCGCCGCTCCGGGCGTT
>CAYOHO010000021.1:4479-7919 GCA_964403755.1 uncultured Oscillospiraceae bacterium | reverse complement strand
CCGCCGCTCCGGGCGTTTTCCTGCCCGGATGGAACCTGCCGCCGCTCCGGGCGTTTCCCTGCCCGGATGGAACCTGCCTCCGCCGCCGGCAAGGGGCCGGAAACCGGGCGCTCTGGCAGGTCAGCGGCCACCATGGTAGAATATGGGGGAACACAGTGGCTGCCGCTGCAAGGTCCATGCCGTGTCCGCGCGCATCTGCGCCCGGGCGCTTCCAGAAGGGGGAATCTGACAGTATGCTGGTAAGAAACTGCTCCGGAGGCGTCGTCTTCTACAAGGACCGGGTGCTGCTGCTGCGCAACGAGAAGCACGAATGGGTGTTTCCCAAGGGTGTCATCCGCATGGGCGACTATCCCGATGAAGTCGCCATCCAGCGCGTCAAGATGGAGGCGGGCGTCGACGCGAAGATCATCTCGGCGGCCGGCCGCACCAGCTACGAGTTCTATTCCATCTCGCGCCAGCGCCCGGTCAGCAACAAGATCGTCTGGTACATCATGACGGCCGATGATGAGAAGGTGGTCCCGAGCGAAGCCCAGAACTTCTTCGAAGGCGGCTTCTACACGCTCGAGGATGCGCTCGAGAAGGTCACCTACAGCCAGGACAAGTCGCTGCTCATGTCTGCCTTCCAGAAATACAAGGAGCTGGCCTAAGCACGCTGATGAACCGACCTTACAGCCGCCTGGCCCGCACGGCCACCATCGAGTTCGTCGAGCAGCGCTCGCGCTTCATCGCCTTGGGCGGACCCGTCGATGACGAGCCCGCGGCGCTCGCCTTCCTGGCCGAAGTCCGGTCTGCCTACCCCGACGCCCGGCATCACGTCTACGCCTACCTGCTGAGCCGCGACCAGTTCCTGCAGCGCTGCTCCGACGATGGCGAGCCGTCCGGAACCGCCGGCGTGCCGGTGCTCAACATCCTGCAGCGGAACGGCCTCTCCCAGTCGATCGTCGTCGTGGTGCGCTACTTCGGCGGTATCCTGCTCGGAACCGGCGGACTGACCCGCGCCTACGGCCGCTCGGCCGCCCTCTGCGTGCGTGAAGCCGGCGTCGAGCACCTGATCCCCTGCCTGCGCTACCGCGTCACGCTGCCCTACGGCGACTACGACGCGCTGCTTCGTCTCTTGCCCCGGCTCGGCGCCCGCATCACCGCGACCGATTTCGGCCTCGACGCCGAGGCCGCCGTGTCAGTGCCGGCGGAGCAGGAGGCCGCCTTCCTCTACCAGATGACCGAGCTCAGCCGCGGCGCCGCCCTGGTGGAACCGGATGGCGAAGGCTACCTGGCGGAGCCGGCCGAGCCAGCCGAACTGGCCGAACCGCCCGACTAGGCCGCGCGCTAGCACATTCGCTTGCCACAGGCCCGTGCCGCACGTATAATAATTTGGATTTCCCACACAGCACAGGAGGCTCAGTATGTCCGGTCACTCGAAATGGAACAACATCAAGCGCAAGAAGGGTGCGGCCGACGCCGCCAAGGGCGCCACGTTCACCAAGCTCGGCCGCGAGATCCAGGTTGCCGTCAAGCATGGCGGACCTGATCCGGAGGCGAACAGCCGCCTCAAGGACGTCATTGCCAAGGCGAAGGCGGCCAACGTGCCCAACGACAACATTGCCCGCAGCATCAAGAAGGCTTCCGGCGCCGGCGAAGGCGAGAGCTTCGAGGAGATCGTGTACGAGGGCTACGGACCCGGCGGCGTCGCCGTCCTGGTGCGCACCCAGTCCGACCACCGCAACCGCACGGCCGGCGACATCCGCCACATCTTCGACAAGTTCAGCGGCAACATGGGCACAGCCGGCTGCGTCTCCTTCCTCTTCCAGGAAAAGGGCCAGATCCTGATCGACCAGGAAGAGTACGAGGATGAGGAAACCGTCATGATGGACGCGCTCGAGGCCGGCGCCGAGGACTTCGCGACCGAGGACGGGCTCTACGTCATCACGACCACGCCGGAAACCTACCACGAGGTGCGCGACGCGCTCGAGAAGAAGAAGTACGCCTTTGTCGACGCGACACTCGGCCCGGTCCCCGTCACCTGGACGGAGCTGTCCGACCCCGAAGCCGTCGAGAAGATGGAGAAGCTGATCGAGCGCCTGGAAGAGCACGACGATGTCCAGGAAGTGTTCCACAACTGGGAGAACTGACCGTTCGGCAGAACCGTTCGCCCGGCCGGCGGCCGGAACCTGAATCGACGAGGCGATCGCATTGGCAGAGCATCCGCGTGACCACGCGCGCGAACAGGCACGAGCCCCGCAGGGGGCGCCGGAACCGGCGCCGGCACCGGCGGCAGGCGGCCGTCAGGCAGGCGGCCGCGGCCTCCTTGGCCTGGGCCGGCTTGGCGATGCCACCCGTGCCGCCCTTGACCGCGCAGCCGGCACCCCGCCGCCGGAAAAGCCCAGCGAGGAGCAGGTGCTGCGCGAGAAGCTGTCGCGGATCGGCGTGGTCGCCTTCATCGGCCCCAGCGGCACCGGCAAGAGCACGCGCGCCATCCTCGTCGCCCGCCAGAACCGCATCGGCTACATCATTGACGACGGCCTACTGATCAACGGCGGCCGCATCGTTGCCGGCTCCTCCGCCAAGAAGGCAGCCTCCAAGCTCGAGTCGGTCCGCCAGGCGCTCTTCGCCGACGAAACGCGCGCCGCCGTCATGCGCCGCGCCCTGGCCGAGCACCAGCCGCCTGCCCTGATGATCCTGGGAACCTCGGACGGCATGCTGGAGAAGATCTGCCGCAACCTCTGGCTCAACCCGCCCGCCATGCTGATCCGCATCGAGGACGTGAGCACCGAGGAGGAGATGCGCGAAGCCAAGAATACGCGCATGTCGCAGGGCAAGCACACGATCCCGGTCCCGAGCATGGAGATCAAGCACGAGTTCTCCGGTGCCTTCTCCGACCCGTTCTGGCGCCTCTGGCGCCGCCGCGACCGCAACGTGCCACCTCAGCTCGCGGACAGCGAACGCACCGTCGTCCGGCCGACCTTCTCCGGCCTTGGCTCCTACTCGATCTCCGACGAGGCACTGCGCGACATGGTCGAGATTATCCTGCGGCGCGTGCGCGGCATCGCCGGCCTGATCGACTTCAAGGTCGTCAAGGAAGTCTACGGCGTCGTCATCGACCTGGAGCTCGCACTTTACTACGGCTACAAGGCGCCGGCCACCCTGGCCGAAGCCCAGCGCCGCGTCAGCAGCCAGATCGAGGAGTACACCTCGATTTCGGTCATGGCGGTCAACGTCAAGGCCAGGCGCGTCGTCTACAGCGCCCCCAGCCAGCGGCCGGCTGCCGTGCCCGCGGCGACGGCTGCCGCCGGTGCTGCTGCCTCGCCCGCCGCCCCAACCGGCACATCAGCAGCCAGTGGGGCCACTGCCGGAACCGCTGCCTCGCCCGCCGCCCCCGCCGCCCCTGCCGCCGCGTCTGCCAAAGCCGCCACGGAAAGGAATCCGTCATCATGAAGCGCACC
>CAYOHO010000021.1:0-4379 GCA_964403755.1 uncultured Oscillospiraceae bacterium | reverse complement strand
CCGCCGCGTCTGCCAAAGCCGCCACGGAAAGGAATCCGTCATCATGAAGCGCACCCGTCTCTACAGCATGATCCTGATCGCCCTGTTCACGACCCTTACCATCATCGGCACCCAGATCACCGTCCCGCTCGCCATCATCCCGATCACCCTGCAGACCCTCTTCGTGCTCAGCGCCGGCATGCTGCTCGGCAGCCTGCGCGGCTCGCTCTCCCAGCTGCTCTACGTGGCCATCGGCCTCGCCGGCTTCCCGGTCTTTGCGCGCGGCCAGGGCGGCCCGCAGATGATCTTCGCCGTCAGCTTCGGCTACCTGCTCGGCTTCATTGCCGCACCCATCGCCGTTGGCGCCGTCCTGCGCGCCTCCCGGCGCGTCACCTCGCTGTCCGTGCTCGCGGCCGGCCTCGCCGGAACCGCCGTTATTGACCTGATCGGTGTCACCTACATCCTGACCCTGTTCAACGCCTTCACGGCCAAGCCGCTCCCGGCCGACCGCGTCTTCTCCGCCATCCTGCTTCCGACCATCCCCGGCGACCTGCTCAAGGTTGTTGTCCTGGCCCTCACGATCCCGTACCTGCACCGCGTACTCAGCCGGCAGAACCTATTGCCGAAATGACCGTGCTTGGCGCTTGAACGAGTCCTTGCCCGCGCTGCGGGCTGCGGTAACGCGCGCCTGCGCATCGGTCATTTCGGGAATAAGAACGACAGGGCGGGCGTTGACTGGCCGTTTTCTGATTACAGGCTGGACGCTTCACGTGGGTAATGAGTATTCTGGCGACATATCTTGATTCCGCAAATTGTCGGAGGCTGCGATCGATGAGAGGGAGCAAGCTCGTCAAGGCATCTGTTGTTCTGGTTCTTCTGCTGGTCTTGGTCGGCGCAGCCATTGCCGTCCAGCCGCTGTTGAATGCGTCGGAAAAGGTCTCGATCGTCGAAGCGCAGAGTCATTTCTCGGATTTTCGCGTTGAAAACGGTAAAGTCTACATCGACTGCCAAGTCACGATCAACAATCCAACCAATGCTGAAAAGAAGGTCAATCTTTCTGCAAATATACCCGATGATGTGAAGACGGGCCTACTGAAGGCGGCATATGTTCGCGTCACAGATGAGAACGGACTGGAAAAGACGCTCGTGGTGCCTGCCCGTTCCCGGAAGTCATATGACATCAGCTTTGTCGGCGAATACGCCGGAACCGACCAGAAACACGATCGAAACCTGCCGCAGATAACCATTCAGATCATCGACTGACAGTCGAACCGCCAACGTGCTCTTCAACCCCCGAATGATTGTTACCCCCGGCCCTGTTGCCCTATTCGGAAAACGGATACCGCTCACAAAGGGAGTTGCAAAAGGCGGCCTGCGTGGCCGCCTTTTGCCTGTCTGACCGACTGAGCGGTATCCGTTTTTCTATTCATAGCGCAGGGCGTCGATCGGCTTGAGTCCGGAGGCCTTGGCCGCGGGGTAGATGCCGAAGATCAGGCCGACCATGACCGAGAACACCAGCGCGATCAGCGCGACCGGCACGGTCAGGGTCAGGGTGAAGCCAGCGAAGGTGCTGGCGACGCTCAGGCCGACCGCACTGATCACGATGCCGATCAGGCCGCCGGTCAGGGAGAGGACCACCGCCTCGATCAGGAACTGGGCGATGATGTCGAAGCGGCGGGCGCCGATGGCCTTGCGGATGCCGATCTCGCGCGTGCGCTCGGTGACCGAGACCAGCATGATGTTCATGATGCCGATGCCGCCGACCAGAAGCGAAATGCCGGCGATGCCGCCGAGCAGGATGGCGAGCAGGCCCGTGACCCGGCTGATCGTGTCGAGCAGCGAGCTCTGGTTGAACACGCTGAACGCGTCCTCATCCTTGAGCCGGGACATCATGTAGCTCTTCAGCGTTGCCTCGGCTGTCGAAACCTTGTCCGGATTGTCGGCACTGACGTAGAACTGGCGCAGGCTGGTCTGGTGCAGCAGGCGACTTGCGGTCGTATAGGGGATGATCACCTTGGTGTCGCCCGAGCCGATCACCGTCGTGCCCTGCGACTTCAGCAGGCCGACAACCGTGAAGCTGGCGCCCTCGATCTTCAGCTGGTTACCGATCACGTCGCGCGTGCCGAAAAGCTCGTCGGCGATGTCGATGCCAATCACGGCTACCGACGTGCGGTTCGTCAGGTCGGTGGCCGAAAGGAAGCGCCCGGTTTCCACATCGAGGCTGCGGATTTCACCGTACAGCTCGTTGACGCCCTCAATGGAGCCCGTCGTCGTCAGGCGGCCGGCCTTGACCGTCTTCGAGGCGGTCAGGATCGGCGAGACAGCGTGGATGCCGCCCTGGCCCATGAGCCCGTAGATGTCGTCATCGGTGATGAAGGTCTGCTTGCTGGTGCGGATGGTGACGGAGAGCAGGTTGGAGCCGAGGCTGCTGATGCTCTCGGTCACCTGGGCCGTCGTGCTCTGGACCATGGAGATGAGCAGCGCCACCGAGGCGACGCCGATGATGATGCCGAGCATCGTCAGGAACGAGCGCATCTTGCTGCTGAAGATCGCCATGAAGGCCATCTTGAAGGCCTGGGTCAGCTTCATGGACGCACCTCCTTTTCAGAGCGCCGGCAAATCTCACCGTTGATGTCGCAGCGCAGGTCGTCATCGAGGTCGGCCCGCGTCTCGTCGGCGATCACCCGGCCGTCCGAGAGCCGGATGCGGCGGTCCGCCTGGTCGGCGATCGACTGGTCGTGGGTGATCAGGATGACACAGTTGCCACTCTCGTGCACCTGGCGCAGCAGCGTCATGATCTCGCTGCCGGAGTGCGAGTCGAGGTTGCCGGTCGGTTCGTCGGCCAGGATCAGGCTGGGCGAAGTCACCAGCGCCCGGGCAATGGCGACACGCTGCTGCTGGCCGCCCGACAGCTCGTTCGGCCGGTGGCGCATGCGGTCGGACAGGCCGACCTGGGCCAGCGCCCGCTGCACGCGCTCGCGTCGCTCGCCATGCGGCCGGCCCTGGTAGATCAGCGGCAGCTCGACATTCTCATAGGCGGTCAGCTTCTGGAGCAGGTTGAACTGCTGGAAGACAAAGCCGATGCGGCGGCTGCGGATCAGGCTCAGGCGCCGCTCGCTCAGCTGCGTCACTTCCTCGCCGTCAAGCAGGTATTCGCCGCGGTCAGCCTGGTCGAGACAGCCGATGATGTTCATCAGGGTCGACTTGCCGCTGCCGGACGGCCCGAGGATGGCGGCGAACTCGCGGTCGCCGATCGTCAGGCTGACGTCCACCAGGGCGTGCACCTGCGTCTCGCCCATCTGGTAGGTCTTTTCGATGTTTCTCAATTCAATCATGCGCGATCACCTGGCCCGGTCCACCGCTCAGCGGGCGGTCGTGCCGGCTGTGGCGGCGCGGGTCGTGCTGGCGGTGGTGCGCGCCGTCGTCGGCCGCAGGTCACGCGGCACCGTGCCGAAGCCCGCCGGCGCCGTGCCCGAACCCATGCCGAAGCCGCTGGTCTGGCTGCTGCCGGCCACCGGGATGGCGATCCGGTCGCCTGGCTTGATGCCGCTGATGATCTCGGCGCCATTGTCGGTCGACAGGCCGATCGTGACCTCCCGCAGGTAGTCACGCCAGGCTGCCGTGCCGGAACCGGTCGCCCCGCCGGATGCGGTCGTGCCGTTCGCGGCGCCGGAACCGGTCGTGCCGTTCGCGGTACTGGAGCTGGACGACGCGCTGGAACCGGTCGCCCCGCTGCCCTTGAGCGTGCCGTCGGCATTGAGGCCGTCGGCCAGCAGCACGTACTTGCGGTTGTCGATCGTCAGCATGGCGTTGAGCGGAATCACCGGCACCTGGCTGCTGGACGAGACGGTGATGACGGCGTTGGCGCTCATGCCGGCCAGCACGCCGGCCGGCTGGTCAAAGGTGATCGTGACCGGGTAGTTGGCCACGCCGCCGGTATAGGTGCCGATGGCGGAAATCTTCGTCACCTTGGCGGTGTAGGTCTTGCCGGGCAGGGCGTCCAGCGTCACACTGGCCGTCTGGCCGAGCTTGACCATCGGCACGTCGAGCTCATCGAGGTTCATGGTCAGCTCGATCTTCGTGTCGTCGATCACCGAGCAGACGTTCTGGTCCTTCTTCAGCAGGTCGTTCACGTTCAGCTTCAGGCCGCTGACGATGCCGTCCACGGGCGCCGTGATTGCCTCGTCCTTCTGCAGGGCGATCTTTTCTGCCAGATCGGAGGCCAGCTTGTCACGCTTCTGCAGCGCCTGCAGGTAGGCGGGCGTCAGCACGCTGTCCTTCAGGCGCACCAGCGTATCGCCGGCATTCACGGAATCGCCGGCCGCCACCGAGACAGAACTGACCGTACCGCCGACGGCGGTCACCGGGAAGGGCTGGCTGATTGCCACCTTGCCGCGGCC
>CAYOHO010000020.1:3769-12955 GCA_964403755.1 uncultured Oscillospiraceae bacterium | reverse complement strand
GCGAGCGTTCCTGCAGGAAGGACAGTCCTCCCTGCCCGCCCGATTCGCGGATGATCAGGCTCTGGGCCAGCTGCAGCGCATTCTGGCGCCGGTTGCCGTTCCGGATAATGATCGCGAGCAGTTCGGCATCGCTCAGCGCGGCCGGGCCAAGGGCGAAGAAACGCTCGCTCGGCCGTTCGCTGTCAGGCAGCTGCTTCATGCCCAGCCGGGATGGCGCTTCCGCACCCGGGCTGGTCAGAACTGCCGGCACCGGTTCGGGCTGGGACAGGCTGGTCAGGACTGTCGGCATCGGGTCGTGCTGGAGCAGGCTGGTCAGGGGCAGATCATGGCTTTCCGGGGCTGGTGTGGGGATGGATGTGGACATGCTTCCCTCCGTTCAGAGGGTCCGTCCGGCATACGGTAAGATGAATGAGCGCAGTTCAGCTGATCCTGTTGCCGCTGCCATTTCGGACAGCGTGGCAAACAGTCGGTGCACAGGCAGGCCCATCACATTGTAGTAGCTTCCGTCGATACGGCTGATGAAGGCGGCGCCGAGGCCCTGGATGCCATAGGCGCCAGCCTTGTCGTACGGCTCGCCGGAAGCGAGGTACCAGTCGATCATGGTTTCGTCAAGCAGGCCAAAGGTCACTTCGGTGGTCTCGGCCACCGTCTTCTGCAGAATGGTGCTGCCGTCGGCAATGCGGATGGCGATGCCGGTCATGACGGCATGCGTCCGTCCGGACAGGAGCCGCAGCATGGCGGCCGCCTGGGCCGGTGAGCCAGGCTTGCCCAGGATGTGGCCGTCGATCGTGACGATCGTGTCGGCTGCCAGGGCAAGGCTCAGGTCAGGCAGATGCACCTGGTGCTCGAGTGCGTCGAGCTTGCCCCGGGCGAGGCGGCGGACCAAGGCTGCGGGGCCGTCGGATGCCGGCCCGACCATCAGGGGCGTTTCGTCATATTCCGGCACCATGACGTCGATCCGGTCCTCGGGATAGAAGCGCCGGATCAGTTCTAGCCGACGCGGCGAGGCGCTGGCCAGCACCAGGCGGGGCAGCATGCCTGCCGGACTCTGCAGGCTGTCCGCCCGCTTTGGATCAGAATTCGGCACTGCCGGTTGTCCGCGGGAACGGGATGACATCGCGGATGTTGGAGACGCCGGTCAGATACATGATCAGGCGCTCAAAGCCGAGGCCAAAGCCGGCATGGCGCACGGAGCCGTAACGGCGCAGATCGAGGTACCAGCGGTAGTCATCCGCATTGAGCTTGAGCTCGTCCATACGGGCCACCAGACGGTCATAGTCGTCTTCGCGCTGGCTGCCGCCGATGATCTCGCCGATGCCCGGCACGAGGCAGTCCATGGCAGCCACGGTGCGGCCGTCCGGATTCAGCTTCATGTAGAACGCCTTGATCTCCTTGGGGTAGTCGACGACAAAGAGCGGCTTCTGGAAGAGCTTTTCCGTGAGGTAGCGCTCGTGTTCGGTCTGCAGGTCACAGCCCCACTCCACCGGGTAGGCAAATGCCTGCTTCGCCTTCTTGAGCTCGGCGATGGCATCGGTGTAGGTGATGACGCCGAAGTCGGAGTTGGCCACATGCTGCAGGCGCTCGATCAGGCCCTTGTCGACGAAGCTGTTGAAGAAGGCCATCTCCTCGGGGCAGGTCTCGAGAACCGTGCGGATGACATAGCGGATCATGTCTTCGGCCAGGCGGCGGTCGTCGTCGAGGTCGGCGAAGGCCATCTCCGGTTCGATCATCCAGAACTCGGCGGCATGGCGGGCGGTGTTGGAGTTTTCGGCGCGGAAGGTCGGGCCGAAGGTGTAGATGCTGCCGAACGCGAGGGCGAAGGTTTCGCCGTTGAGCTGGCCGCTGACGGTCAGGTTGGCGGCATGGCCGAAGAAGTCCTTGCTGAAGTCAATTGCGCCCTCGGGAGTCAGGGGCGGATTCTTGAGGTCGAGCGTGGTGACCTGGAACATCTCGCCCGCACCTTCGGCGTCGCTGCCGGTGATGATCGGGGTGTTGACATAGATGAAGTTGCGCTCCTGGAAGAAGCGATGGATGGCGAATGCGGTCACCGAGCGGACGCGGAAGACGGCGCTGAACAGGTTGGTGCGCGGACGCAGGTGGGCGATGGTGCGCAGGAACTCAGGCGAATGCTGCTTCGGCTGGAGCGGATACTCCGGCGGGCAGTTGCCTTCAACTTCGATATGGCTGGCCTTCAGCTCGAACGGCTGGCGGGCGCCGGGCGTCAGCTTCAGGACGCCTTCGGCGATGATGGCCGAACCATTGCCCAGACGGGCGATCTCATCATAGTCAGCCAGGCTGTCGCGTTCGATGACGACCTGCAGCGGGCTGAAGAACGAGCCGTCGTTCAGGCTGATGAAGCCGAACTGCTTCTGGTCGCGCAGCGTGCGGATCCAGCCGGCCACCCGGACCGTCTGCCCGGCAAAGCGGGCGGTGTCACGATAGAGTTCCCTGATTGATGTCTTGCTGATCATAGCGTCTCCCTGTCCCCTTCAGTCTCCGGGCTGCCTCGGTACCGGCAGCAGTCCGGCCGTGATTCCGGCCTCGGTTCAGGCCTTGATTCCGGCCGCATGCCCGTTCAGGCGCGGCCGCAGCACTGCTTGAACTTCTTGCCGCTGCCGCAGGGGCAGGGATCGTTGCGGCCGACCTTGCTGCTGACGGCAATCTTCGACTGGCGCCAGGCCTTGGCCAGATCGGCGCGCCGGGCGGCATCAAGCACGTTGTCCCAGGCTTCAAGGCCATAGAGCCAGTCGGCCTTCGCTTCATGCATCTTGACGTAGAGCTTCTCGAAGTCGATATCGAGGGCGATGGCCGTGCCGTCGGCAATGTCTGCGAGATCCAGCGCCTGCCGCAGCGTCTCGTTGATGCCGTCGAGGAAGCCCAGGAAGGTCACCATGTCGCCATCGAAGCCAAGCTGGCCGGCTACGTCGGCTGCTGCTCCGGAAACCGTAGCCGGATAGCCGCCGAGGATCCGGCGATACGCCTCTGTCTCCAGCTCATAGTAGTTCTGGACGAATGCCTGGTACTGCTCCCGGTCGGTGGAGTCTTCAATGCGGGTCTGCCATTCAGAAAAATAGCTCATGTTCTTCAACCTCTTCATTCAGGTATTTCAGCTTCGTTCAAGATTCAGGTGCTTCAGGTTCATTCAGGAATCCCGGGCTCCTGGCCTCCCAGCCGGATGCTCCGGCTGCAGCCGGCATCAGATATGCTTCGCGAGCCGAGCGGCGATGGCCTTCAGGAAGCCTTCGGTATCAACCACCTGCACCTGCGGCAGCTCGACCAGGTCCTTGAGGTCGCCGGTCACGGTGCCGGCCTCGATGGTCGCGATCGATTCAGACTCGATGGCGGAGGCAAAGCTGGCCAGCTTCGGCAGCCCGTCAAGCTCGGCCCGCTTGCGCAGCGCGCCGCTCCAGGCAAAAATCGTCGCCATCGGGTTCGTGGACGTCTTCTCGCCCTTCAGGTACTTGTAATAGTGGCGGGTCACGGTGCCGTGGGCCGCTTCATCTTCGTATTTTCCGTCCGGCGAGACCAGCACGGAAGACATCATGGCCAGGCTGCCGCAGGCGGAGGCGACCATGTCGGACATGACATCGCCGTCGTAGTTCTTGCAGGCCCAGAGAATGCCGCCTTCAGAGCGCATGATGCGGGCCACGATGTCATCGATCAGGGTATAGAAGTACTGGATGCCGGCCTGCTCGAAGCGGAGGGCAAACTCGGCCTCGAAGATCTCGGCGAAGATGTCCTTGAACCGGTGGTCGTAGGTCTTGGAGATGGTGTCCTTGGCTCCGAACCAGAGGTCCTGCTTCAGGTCGAGCGCATAGTTGAAGCAGGCGCGGGCGAAGCTTTCGATGGAGGCATCGGTATTGTGCACGCCCTGGATGATGCCGGGGCCCTTGAAGTCATGGATCAGCGCCGTCTTGATCGTGCCGTCCGGCAGCGTAATGCAGAGCTCGGCGCGGCAGGGTCCGGCGATCTGGATCTCGGCATTGCGGTAGATATCGCCGTAGGCATGGCGCGCGATCGTGATCGGCTTCTTCCAGCAGCTGACATAGGGGCGGATGCAGTTCACCAGGATCGGCGCCCGGAAGACCGTGCCGTCGAGGATGGCGCGGATCGTGCCGTTCGGGCTCTTCCACATCTGCTTGAGGCTGTATTCCTTGACCCGCTGGGCATTCGGGGTGATGGTGGCGCACTTGACGGCCACGCCCAGCTCGCGTGTGCGGTTGGCTGCGTCGACCGTCACCTGGTCATCCGTGCGATCGCGGCTCTCCAGACCAAGGTCGAAATACTCGGTCTTCAGGTCGATGAATGGGGTCAGCAGAATATCCTTGATCTGCTGCCAGATAATCCGGGTCATTTCATCGCCGTCCATCTCGACCAGCGGTGTTTTCATCTGCAGTTTGGCCATCTTGCACCTCCAGGGTCTTTCCCGTTCGTGGAACCGGCAGTTGAACCGGCATCGGTCCGCGCAACTATGCCATTATAAGGAACCCTTGCTGAAATCGTCAATCATTCAGCGCCAGGGCTGACGCGCAGGCGCGGCGGCAGGCGTGGCCGTTCCCTTCCGGCGGCGCATCTCCTCGGCTGCGGCAACCAGCAGGGTCTCGAGGGCAAGCCGGTCGGCGATGCGGCCGGTCTTGACGGCGAGATCGGCTTCGAAGCAGGCCAGGTACTGGGCCTCGAGCGTTTCCAGGCTAAGTCCACGCGACTGGCTCAGCAGCCGCGCGGCGACAAACGGCATCACCTTGAGCCGGGATGCGACTTCGTCCGGTGCGCCCAGGGCACGGGCTGCCATCAGCTGGCGGAAATGGCGCGCCAGCATGAAGGTGATCAGCTGGACGGGCTGGCGCTGGGCAATCAGCGCATCCAGCAGCGAGAGCGCCTGGGCGGTCCGGCCGGCAGAAATGGCATCGGTCAGGTCAAAGATGGTGCCGCGCAGATCCGGGAGGGAAAGCTTCTCCAGCAGCTCCTGGTCGATGACCGGCTGCCCGCTGCCGGCGGCATGGAGGAAGAGCTTTGACAGCTCGTTCCAGATGACCTGCATCGAGCCGTCGCAGCGGTCGACCAGGCTGCCGGCCGTGGCCGGATCGATGCGCAGCGCGCGGTGGCGGCATTCGGCTTCGATCCACTGCACGAGGGTTGCCGGCTGTTCCGGCTCAAAGACGCCGATCGTCCCAGCCTGCTGCACCGCCGTCATCAGCGACTTCAGCCGCCGGTCCACCTTCTGTTCGCAGAAGACCAGGCAGACGGAGTCAGGCAGACGCTCCAGCAGGGCCGGCAGATCGGCGCCTGCCGCATTGCTGCGGCTGGCAGCCGCCGACGGGCGGGCGGCTGGCTCGGATGTGGAAGGCTCTGCCGCGGCATCATCGCCATCTTCCGCCTCTTCCCCGTCGTCGCCAGCTCCGCGGGCTGGTGCGAACCAGCCGGACTGGCGCACGATGACCAGCCGGCGGTTCGACAGGAAAGGCGGCGCCATGACCTCGGAACGGACGCGGTCGATGGTCAGGCGGCTGCCTGTGCGGACAGCGCTGATGGCGACCTTGTCGAGTGTGACTGATTCGGGACGGATCAGGGTCTGCTCGAGCAGGAGCAGGAAGCGCTCCATGAGAAAGGTTTCGTCGCCGGTCAGGACATACAGACGCGAAATGTCGCCGTTCTTGACGGCGGCGCGCAGGTCCGCGTAACCGGGCGCTGTCTGCTTTCTGGCTGGCTTGGCCATGGCTGATCCTCTTTCATCGACTCGCCGTTCCCGGCGAGCGCGTGCATTTTCACGGAGCCGCATGCTCGTCGGCTTCAGGATTTTGCGGACGCTTCGGCTGCCGGCATGGCGGCGGGAGCGGCTGCGGCTGGCGGCATGGCGGCTGGCTGCGGCAGTGTCAAGGCCGTCCTGGTGGTGACTGAAGCAGTGCCGGCATGGACCTGGATCCGGACGGCACCCTGGCGGTCAGTCCGCGCCAGCCTGAGCGCCCGTTCATCCAGGCGCTCCAGCAGGGCTGGTGCGGGATGGCCAAAGTCGTTGCGACCGACACTGATCAGTGCCAGCTGCGGCGAAACGGCGGCCAGCAGGGCCGGCCCGGTGGTGGCGGCGGAACCATGGTGCGCCACACGCAGAATGCCGGCCGACAAGTCCTGACCGCTGCGGATGAGCGCCTGTTCTGCTTCCCGATCGCAGTCTCCGGACAGCAGCATCCGGAAGCGGCCGGTTGCGTCTGTCAGCATCAGCACCAGGTTGCCGGCATTGGCCCCGCGGCGACGGGCCGCCTCGGATGCAAGCGCAGCGCTGGCAGGCGTTTCCGGTGACAGGACGCTGAGCATGGCGCCCGAGCCTATCGGAATTGTATCACCTTTCTGCAGGCCCTGCACAGGGATGTCACGCCGTGCAGCCTGATTCAGGACAGCAGACAAGACATCCTCTTCCCGCCCGTCACTGTCTCGCCCGACGGGGCTGACGGCTGTCTGGGCAGCGGCCAGGAGTGCCGCATCTGACAGGAAGAGACGGGGAATCCGATCGGCAGCGAGCAATTGGATCAGGCCGCCCGCGTGGTCGGCGTGGCCATGCGTCCCGACCGCCTGGGTCAGTCTGCGGATGCCGAGCGCCTGCAGGGCTGGCTGCACCACGTCCCGGCCGGCAGCGTCGGTTCCGGCATCGATCAGGGTCGTCGTGCCATCGCGGGCCCGGATCATCAGGGCATCGCCCTGGCCAACATCCAGCATCCAGATCTCAAGGTCAGGCTGGTTCAGGAGCGTGAAGCCCTGAACCAGAACGGCAGCGGCAAGAACAGCTAGGCTTGCCAGCTGCAGCCGGCGGCGACGGCGGCCGCGTCCGGCCAGGATCGCCAGGGACAAGCCAGCGAGCGCCATCAGGAACAGCAGCGACAGACGGCCGGTCAGCAGCCGGGGCCAGGCATCGGCGGCAAAGATGGCCGCCAGCCGGGACAGGGCCTCGAGCAGGATCCGAACCGGCCAGGCAGCGGCCTGCAGGATCAGCAGCAGAAACGGCAGGCGCGCCGTCAGCGGCAGCAGGATGAGGGCTGCCAGCAGGGCGCCTGCGCCCAGCAGGGTCACGCCTTCGGCCAGTGGCAGGGCCGGCAGGTTCGACAGCAGGGTCAGCGGCGAGAAGACGCCAGTCGCGAGCAGCTGCAGCGGCAGCACCGTCAGCTGAACCGACAGGTTCAGCGCCATGGCGGCCCGCAGGGCTGGCGGCCATGCGGGAAGCCGGCGCTCCAGCCAGCGCCCGATCCGCTTCTGGCCCAGCAGGATGCCGGCCGTGGCCAGGAACGACATGTGGAAGGAAAGCGACAGGATCAGCAGCGGCCGCGCTGCCAGCATGACCACGACGGCAAACAGCAGGGCATTGAGCGGATCGGTTCGCCGCATGATGATCCGGCCGGCAAGCGCCAGTCCGGCCATGAGGATGGCCCGGGTGACGGAGGCCTGCCAGCCGGTGAGGAAACCGAAGGCGGCGACAAAGGCAATCAGGGCCATCGAACGGGTTCGGCGGCGACGGCAGAGCCGGGCGAGCAGGAACGCTGCCGGCGCCATCAGGAAAGACACGTTGGCACCTGAGACGGCTGTCAGGTGTGACAGCCCGGCTGCCTGGAAAGCTTCGCGCTCAGCTGGTTCCATCTGCGAGGTGTCACCGAGCAGGATGCCCAGCAGCAGGGCAGCCGGCGCCGGCGGCAGGATGCTGCCGGCTGAGCGCGCCAGGGCCTGCCGGACATTCACGACCGCGGTCCCAGTCCAGTCCGACCGCGGGTCCACGATGGCCAGCCGGTCCAGGAACAGCTCTGCCTTCAGGAAGATGCCCTCCTGCGCCAGCAGCAGGCGTTCGTCCAGCCCGCCCGGATTGCGCTGGCCTTGAGGCCGGGAGAAGCGCGCCTGCAGCTCGATTAGCTGGCCGGGCAGCAGCTGGCCGACCTTGCCGCTGAGCTGGACCAGGGCTCCGTCCGGAAGCTGTATGGCGACGCGTCCCCAGACGTCTGCTGCGCCAGGTTCCGGTGCCGTGATGATCCAGCGGACGACGCCCGTCTCCCGATGGATGCCGTCGGCAAGCCGGCGCTGCGCATCCTCACCACAGCGCACCAGGGCCTGAAGGTGGAGCAGGCAGAACAGAAAGCAGGCAGTCGACAGCAGCAGGGCAAGCGGATGAACAGCCGCTGGCCCGCCCATCTGTCGTTGCGGGCACCAGAGCCGGATGATCGCCAGAATCAGTATGGCTGTCAGCGCGGCCAGGATGAGCAGGCGTCCGTCGAGCCTGAGCCAGCCGAAACTGGCGCCCAGAGCTGCGGCGGTGGCCGGAGCCAGCAGCGGCGGCGGTCCGGCCGTCCTGGTCGGAGAGATGGCCGGGGATGGATCGGAATGAACGGCGGCCATGGGCATGCTCCTTTCGGATGCATTTTCCCATGGCCGCCGTGATAGCCGGCTGACAATCAGAAGTCAGTCAGCGACAATCCAGATACAGTGGACCGCCAATCAGAAGCCGGGCCGGCTTCAGCCCATGGCAGTCAGGATGCAGCTGCGGATGGTGTCGACGCCGAGCCGGCTTTCGGCCGAGAATGGCACCAGGTCGGCTGCATCGGCTCCCAGGAGATGCGCCAGTTCGGCGACGCGCAGGCTGGCCGCCTGACGGCTGAGCTTGTCAGCCTTGGTCAGGACAATCTGGTACGGGATGTCCTGGTCCTGGAGCCAGGCGATCATCTGGCAGTCGTGTTCGCTGGGATCGTGGCGGATATCAAGCAGGTGGAGGACGAGGCGGATTGGCCGGCCCGCGTTGAGATAGCCGTCCACCAGGCGGTCGAAGTTCTCCTTGACCGACTGGGCCACACGCGCATAGCCATATCCGGGCAGGTCCGTCAGGTAGAAGCGGTCGTCGACGCTGAAATAGAGGATGATGCGGGTCTTCCCCGGCGCCTGGCTGACGCGGGCGAGCTTCCGCTGGTCGGTAATGGCATTGATCAGCGACGACTTGCCGACATTGGAACGTCCGGAAAGGACAACCTCCGGCATCCCGCTGGCTGGACACTGGTCCAGCCGGCCTGCAGCCAGGGCAAGCTTTGCCCGGCGAAAATCAACATTCATGCAATCATTTCCTCCGCTCATATCCGCCCGGAACCAGGGATGGCGTCGCCATCCGGAACGGCCAGGCAATGCCATTCTAGCCCACTTGCGGCCATCGGTCAAAAACCGGCC
>CAYOHO010000020.1:0-3669 GCA_964403755.1 uncultured Oscillospiraceae bacterium | reverse complement strand
TTCGATCAACCTGTATGACGGCCTGACAGAGTCGTCGAAAGCCGACGGTTGCCAACGCGACGAATTCAGTTATAATACCGAATGAATTTTGGTTCCAATCAAATAGCCAATCGGCTATAATAAATCCGTTAATGTCCAGTTAATGTCCAGTGCCAGTGTCTCCAGCCGGCCAGCGTGCCGCCGGACCGGTCAGGTCCGGATGGAGCCATGGAGCGGGTAGCCCACAGGAGACTGTTCATGCCGGCTGAGCGTGCGAAAGACGACAAGAACTACTATATCTACGACCAGTACGGTGACAACACCATGCCGCCGGTGGGTCCGATCGGACTCATTTCGCTGCAGATCAGCGATGACCTGTCAGATGCGGTCAACTATCACCTGCGCAACCGCCGCTCGACCTACCTGGCCCGGCACCCCGAACTGACCCAGAACCCCGGCTTCATGCGGCTCGACTACCGGATCAACTATGACATCGAACGCTTCCCCTCCGGCGAGGGCAAGGCCGTCATCCGCCAGTCCGTGCGCGGCCATGACCTGTTCATCCTCACCGACGTCCTGAACTACCATGCCGAATACAAGCGCTTCGGCACGTCCTGCTCCACCAGCCCGGACGACCATTACCAGAACCTCATCCGCATCATCCTCGCCAGCCGGGGCCAGGCGCGCCGCATCAACCTCGTGATGCCCTACCTCTACGAGGGCCGGCAGTACCGGCGCACCGCCCGCGAATCGCTCGACTGCGCCTACATGCTCAA
Organism: uncultured Oscillospiraceae bacterium; assembly: GCA_964403755.1. Classification (GTDB taxonomy): domain Bacteria; phylum Bacillota; class Clostridia; order Saccharofermentanales; family UBA5734; genus JAXGXQ01. The sequence continues at coordinate 2,914 of CAYOHO010000020.1, read as the reverse complement.
GGAGCTGGAGAGCTTCGGCGTCGCCAACATCATCACCTTCGACGCCCATGATGCCCGCGTAGCCAACGCCATCCCCCGCGGCAGCTTCGAATCGATCCCGACCTCCTTCCAGATCATCGAGTCGCTGCTCACCACGGTGGCCGACCTCGACCTGTCGCCCGACCGCTTCATGGTTGTCAGCCCCGACGAGACCGGCATCAGCCGCTGCATGTACTATGCCTCGATGCTCGAGGTCCCGCTGGGCATCTACTACCGCCAGTTCGACTACACGCGCCAGGTCAGCGGCCGCAATCCCATCACGGGCTATTCCTTCCTCGGAGACGACGTCGACGGCCGTGACATCCTGGTGGTCGACGATATGATCATGACCGGCAACACCATGCTGCGCATCGCCCGCGACCTCAAGGCCCGGGGTGCCCGCCGCATCTTCTGCGCCGTCTCCTACGCCCTGATGACGAACGGTCTCGCCGAACTGCGCCAGGCATACGACGACGCCCTCATCACCCAGATCTTCGCCACCAATCTCATCCACCGTGAAGAGGCGCTGCGCCGTGCACCCTTCTTCACCGAGGTCAACCTGTCGCGCTTCGTCGCCCTGCTGATCGATGCGATCAACCACGACGCTTCCCTGTCGAAGCTGATTGTTCCGACAGTCAAGATCCAGAAGCTTCTGGACTATCACCGAAGGAGGCCCCAGCCTTGATCCCTTCCGACGACAAGAACTACTACATCTACAATCAGTACGGCAACAACCGGATGATGCCGGTCGGTCCGGTTGGCATCATCCCGCTGCTGGGGAGCGCTGAATTCTCCGAGAAGGTGAATGAATTCCTCACGCAGCGGCGCACCGAATACCTCGAGGTCCAGCCAGACGCCGCCGACAACAACACCGGGTTCATCCGCAGCGACTACCGGCTTTCGGTCAGCACGCTGCGCTTCTCCTCCGGCGAAGGCAAGGCCGTGCTCAGCAGTACGGTGCGCGGCCATGACATCTTCATCATCTCGGATGTCATGAACCATTCCTGCACCTACTGCATGTTCGGCGAACCGAACCGCATGAGCCCGGACGACCACTACCAGGACCTCAAGCGCGTCATTCTCGCGATCAGCGGCAAGGCCCGGCGCATCAACGTCGTCATGCCGTTCCTCTACGAAAGCCGCCAGCACAAGCGCAACACGCGCGAGTCGCTCGACTGTGCCGCCATGCTGGAGGAGCTCTACGAGCTCGGGGTTGCCAACATCATCACCTTCGACGCCCATGACGACCGCGTGGCCAATGCCGTGCCGGTCGGCGGCTTCGAGAACATCGGCGCCGCCTACCAGATCATCAAGGCCATGGTGCGCAGCATCGACAACCTCAAGATCGGCGGCGACAGCCTCATGGTCGTCAGCCCCGATGAAGGCGGCATTCCCCGCGCCATGTACTATGCCTCCATGCTCGGCGTCCCGCTGGGAACCTTCTACAAGCGCCGCGACTACACGCAGGTGATCAACGGCCGCAACCCGATCATCGCACACGAGTTCCTCGGCGAGACGGTCGAGGGCCTCGATATCCTGATTGTCGACGACATGATCTCCTCCGGCGACTCGATGATCGACATCGCCCGCGAGCTCAAGGGCCGCAAGGCCGGGCGCATCTTCTGCGCCGTCACGTTCGGCCTGTTCACGGAAGGCATCAACCTGTTCCAGAAGGCCTATGAGGATGGCATCATCCACCGTGTCTTCGCCACAAACCTCACGTACCGCCGGCCCGAACTCCTCAAGACGGAATGGTTTGTTGACGTCAGCATGGCGAAGTTCGTTGCCCTCCTGATCGACGCGATCAACCACGACGCCTCCCTGTCCTCCCTCATCGACCCGACCGAGAAGATCCGCAAGCTTCTTAACAACCGCGAGAACTGCTGATCCAGAAAGTCCCGGCCTTGACCAGCCAGCCGCCAGCACCTGTCCCGCCGCCCAAAGCCCCGCACCGCACCGACATCAGCCGCGTCCAGAAGGAAGAATTGCAAGAGAGGTAAGTAGAAATGGGAGAATTGCTACGGGAAATCTTCAGCGGCGTCCTTTTTTTCGGAACGGTCTCCGGAATCAAGACGCTCGTCATGTTCGTCATCGCAGGAGTCCTGATCTGGCTCGCGATCGCCAAGGACTATGAGCCGGCCCTGCTCCTGCCGATCGGCTTCGGCGCCATCCTGGCCAACCTGCCGCCGGCTGCCGAAGGCGTCGCGGCCGTGCTCGGCACCGACCTGTCGCCTGGCTTCCTCAAGGTCCTCTACAGCGCCGGCATCGCGAACGAGCTGTTCCCGATCCTGATCTTCATCGCCATCGGTGCGATGATCGACTTCACGCCGCTGTTCAAGAATCCCGTCATGATCTTCTTCGGCGCCGCTGCCCAGTTCGGCATCTTCGCCACCTTCCTCGTCACGCTGGCTCTGCTGCCCTTCCTTGGCATCACCGGTGTCAAGGCGATGCACCTGGCTTCCGCGATTGGCATCATCGGCGCCGCCGACGGCCCGACGACCCTCTTCGTGGCCAACTGGTTCAACCTCAAGGAATACCTCGGCCCGATCTCCGTTGCGGCCTATTCCTACATGTCGCTCGTCCCGATCATCCAGCCGCCGGTCATCAAGGCGCTGACTACCCGCCATGAGCGCATGATCCGCATGGACTACTCGGAGGAGAAGGTCAACAAGAAGATCAAGATCATCTTCCCGATCGCCATCACCATCGCCTCCGGCATCATCGTCCCGATGAGCGCACCGCTGGTCGGCTCCCTCATGTTCGGCAACCTGATCCGCGAGTGCGGCGTCCTCGAGCGCCTCTCCAAGTCGGCCCAGGGCGAGCTCTCCAACCTGGTCACCATCCTGCTCGGCATCACGATCGGTTCCACCATGGTCGCTGACAAGTTCATCGATCC
>CAYOHO010000019.1:4592-12997 GCA_964403755.1 uncultured Oscillospiraceae bacterium | reverse complement strand
AGCCCATTCTGAAAGTCGAAGGCCTGAACCGCTTCTTCGGGGCGCTCCAGGCCACCCGCGACGTCTCCTTCGAGGTGCCCCACGGCCAGGTCCGTGCCGTCATCGGCCCCAACGGCGCCGGCAAGAGCACCCTGATGGACCTGATCTGCAACCGCACGCGGCCGTCGAGCGGCCAGGTGCACTTCTGCGGCGAGGACATCACCGGCGTGGCGCCGCACAAGATCGTCCACAAGGGCATGTGCAAGTGCTTCCAGATCAGCCAGATCTTCACCAACCTGACCGTCTACGAGAACGTGCAGATCGCGCGCATCAACAAGCAGGGCAAGACGTTCAGCTTCCGCGCGGTGCCGGCCGACTACCTGAAGGATGAGGTTGTCTACTTCCTCACCCTCGTCGGCATCCAGGACAAGCTGGGCGAGATCGCCGGCTTCCTCTCCTATGGCGACCAGCGGCGGCTTGACATCGCGATTGCCCTGGCCATGGAGCCGAAGCTGCTGATCCTCGACGAGCCGGCCGCCGGCGTCGACCGCGAGGAGGCGCACCGCCTGATGCAGCTCATCCGCAAGCTGGGCAAGGACCGCAATATGACGCTGATGTTCATCGAGCATGACATGGACATCGTCTTCAACTATGCGGAAGTCATCTCGGTGATGAACAACGGTGAGATGATCGCCACCGGCACGCCCGAGGAGATCAAGCAGAACGCCTTCGTGAAGAAGGCCTACCTGGGAGGCTGACGGCCATGAATAATATCCTGGAGCTGAAGTCGGTTGACGCCTACTACGACAAGAGCCACATCCTCTACGGTGTCAGCCTGGCGGTCGAGGAAGGCAAGTCCGCCTGCATCCTGGGCCGCAACGGCGTCGGCAAGTCGACGACCATGAAAACGGTCATGGGCATCATGAACCCGAAGAACAAGTCGCGTGCCGAGGGCGAAGTCCTTCTCGGCGGCCAGAACCTGGTCGGGCTGCAGCCGTACACGATCGCCCAGAAGGGCATCGCCTATGTGCCGCAGGGCCGCCACATCTTCCCGAACCTGACGACGCGCGAGAACCTGCTGATTGCCCAGCGCAAGGGCGTCGACGGCCGCTGCGACTGGACCCTGGACAAGATCTACGAGCTCTTCCCGCGCCTCAGGGAGCGCGAGGGCTCGATGGGCGGCAAGCTGTCCGGCGGCGAGCAGCAGATGCTGGCGGTTGCCCGCGGCCTGATCCAGAACCCGCGCCTGATCCTGCTGGACGAGATCACCGAGGGCCTGGCGCCGATCATTGTGCAGCAGCTGGCCGAGATCATCCAGGAGCTGATGCGGCGCAAGGTGTCGATCCTGGTGGCGGAGCAGAACATCAAGTTTGCCCTGTCCGTCAGCGAGGACTGCTTCATCCTCGAGAAGGGCAAGGTCGTCCACCACGAGGCGACGGCCGCACTCGGCGCCGAGACGATCAACAAATATCTTGGCACATGAGGCAAGGTACAATAAGATAATGATGATGCTGCGGGTCTCATCCGCAGGAGGTTGCTGATGCTGTGGTCCAGAGGTTCGGGTCGGGAGGCTGCCATGACGATTTACGACATTGCACGTGAAGCGGGCGTTTCGGCCAGCACCATTTCCCGCGTCGTCAACCGCAAGCCGGGCGTCAATCCCGAGACCCGCCAGAAGGTCTTGGACCTGCTCGAGAAGTACAACTATGCCGCCGGTTCCGCCGCCCGTTCCGCCGCCCGTGGCAGCGAACGCCAGGCTGTCCGTGAAATCGGCATCCTGATCAGCGACATCCGCGTCATCCCCCACGCCCAGAGTGCCTACTACATCGGCCAGGAGCTGGTCGGCAGCGGCTGCCATGGCGACATCATCAACACCGGCAACTCGCCTGAGGAGCGCCTGAACGCAATCAAGCTGCTCGAGAGCCGCCGGGCTGAGGGCGTCATCACCATCGGATCGACCTTCCAGACCGAGGAGATGGCCGAGGCCATCCAGACCCATCTCAAGCATGTTCCGGTCGTCATGGTCAATGGCTTTGTCGACCTGCCCAATGTCGTCGGCATCCTGTCAGACGATCAGCACGGCGTCGAGAAGTGCGTCTTCTTCCTCGCCGACCGCGGCCACACGCGCCTGGCCTTTGTCCGCAACGGCAGCACGCCGAGCGCCCTGCTCAAGGAAAAGGGCTTCCTCAACGGCATGACACTGCTGCTCCCGGGCAAGTCCAACTACTGGACCTATGAAACCGAGGCGTCGCTCGACAATGGCTACCAGATCACCGAGCGCATCCTGGAGGAGCACCCGAACGTGGAGGGGATCATCTTCACGGTCGACATCCTGGCCGCCGGCGGCATCCGCTGCCTGCACGACCGCAAGATCCCCGTGCCCACGCAGGTGGCGGTCGTCGGCGTCGACAACTCGGTGTTCTGCGACGTCTGCATCCCGCGGATCACCTCGCTCGACAACCGGCTGCTGCAGTCCAGCGTCATGGCGGCCCATGTCCTGACCGACCATCTCGAGGGCCGCAAGCAGGCGACCAACCGGATCATGCTGCTTTCGGAAATCGTCGAGCGCGAGACAACCTAGGCGCCCTGAGAACCAATCGCTCCGGGAATTAATCGCTCCGGGAACCAATCGCCCTGAGAATCGATCGCCCCGGCCCTGAGAACCGGTCGCCACGGCAACCAATCGCCCTGACAGTCGGGCGATCGGTTCCACCGGGAGCTGACAGCCAATAGCAGTCACAAGAACCAGCTGAATCACGCGCCGGACATGTCCGCAGACGGCGGACCGCCTTGGTGCGCGCAATACCGAAACCACGGCAGGAGGCCATCATGAAAAGGATCGTATCATTCTTCGGCGACCAGTCAGACGTTTTCCAGGCGCTCAACCGGCGGGTGGCCGAATATGCCGCCGGACTCGGCTTTGAATACGAGTGGGTGCCGCAGGCCCCGTTCGACCAGGCGTCCGTGGTCCGTGCCCTGCAGGGGGCCGACGCCGGGATCATCGATGTCGAGCCCTATGGGGAAGACATCTTCAGCCAGATTGACAGCCGGACGAAGCTGTTGGTCCGCTTTGGCGTCGGCTTCGACAAGGTCGACCTCAAGGCCGCCTCGGCGCATGGCATCGCCATCAGCCGCACGGCTGGCGCCAACACACTGGGTGTGGCCGAAATGGCCATGACGCTGATCCTGGCGGCCCGTCGCCGGCTGCCGGCCAACCAGGCCTGCGTCGCGAGCGGCGTCTGGGTGAAGGATGTCGTCAGCGAGACCATCCAGAGCACGATCGGCATCCTCGGCTTCGGAGCCATCGGCCAGGCGCTGGCTAAGCTGTTCCAGGGCTTTGACGTGAAGATCATCGCCTATGACCCGATGCCGAACACGGCGCGCATGGCGGAGCTGGGCGTGGCACTGGTTGGCCTGGACGAGCTGTTCACCACGGCGGATGCGATCAGCGTCCACGTGCCCTACATGCCGGCGACGCATCACCTGGTGAATGCCGAACGCCTGGCGCAGATGAAGCCGGGCGCCGTCATCGTCAATACCTCGCGCGGCAACATCATCGACGAGCAGGCGCTCTATGAGGCGCTGTCCGCCAGGACGATCGCCGGCGCGGCGCTCGACGTCTTCGCCCAGGAGCCGCTGCCGGTTAGCTCGCCGCTCCTGAAGCTCGACAACATCATCCTGACGCCGCATGTCTCCAGTCAGACCGTCGAGTCGCTCTGGCGGATCTACCAGATGGCGATCGACATCACCGCCGAGTTCTTCAGCACCGGCAACAGCCGTCATATCCTGAACCCGGATTTCCGCTGACCCACGATTTTCGAAAGCCATCCTTTCGGGATCCATCCTTGAGAGATCCTTCCATATGGAATCCGTCCTTGCGAAATCCGCTATAATGGAGATGGTACAGACACCATCCGCAAGGGCTCGGCGTCATCTGCCGCTGCTGCCCCTTCGCCGCCCGCGGCCCGCCCCGGCCGGCACTGGAGGGAGGTCTTCCCATGAAGATCGAGCTGACCGGCGTGGTCAGGCGATATCCTGCCGGCGAAACAGACTTCTACGCCCTGAACGGCATCAGCCTCCAGGTCAGGACCGGCGAGCTGCTGGTCATCCTGGGGCCGTCCGGCTCGGGCAAGTCGACCCTGCTCAACCTGATCGGCGGAATCGATCGGCCGGACGCCGGCTCCATCCTGATCGACGGCCAGGACCTGGCCGCCATGGACGAGCGCCGGCTGACACGCTATCGCCGTCAGACGGTCGGCTTCGTCTTCCAGACCAGCAGCCTGATCCCCGACCTGACCGTTCGGGAAAATGTCGAAGTGACGGCACACCTGCATGCCAATCCGGTACCGGTCGATGAAGCCCTGCAGCTGGTCAGCCTGTCCGGCAAGGCGGACAAGTTCCCCCACGAGCTCAGCGGCGGCGAGCAGCAGCGCGCCTCGGTCGCCCGGGCGATCGTCAAGCGGCCGTCGCTGCTGCTTTGCGACGAGCCGACCGGTTCGCTTGACTACGCGTCGGCTCACGATGTCCTTGCCCTTCTCGAACAGGTCAGCCGAACGGACCGGGCAACCGTCCTGATCGTCACCCACAACACGGCAATCGCCGCCATGGCGGACCGGGTCGTGCGTCTGCGGAGCGGCGAGATCGTTGAAACGACCGAGAATCCGATCCGGACAGCCGCAAGGGACGTGAGCTGGTGATCACGCTCCTGCGGCGGATTCCGCGGCAGTTCCGCCGCAGCTGGACTCGCCATGCCGGCCTGACCATCCTGATCGCACTCGGCAGCGTGGCACTGATCACCCTCCATCTGGTTGCAGGCACGCTCCAGCAGAGCTTTGACCGCCTGCTGCAGGATGGACGGGTGGAGGATGCGCGTGTCTGGTTGACCACGGAACCGTCCGGCCTGGAGGCGCTCGCCGCGGCGCACGGCTGCGAGCTGGAAATGCGCACGTCGCTCGACCTGGCATACGGGAGCGACTCGACCCTGCGCTTCTTCGATCATGGCGACCGCATCGACAAGCCGGTCATCCTCGCCGGACGCGATCTCGCTGCCGCCAGCAGCGGCACCGGCGCCGGCCCCAGCGAGGCCGCCGGCACCGGAGAAGCCGATATCCTGCTGGATCCTGCTTTTGCGTCCGCCCACGGCCTGGCCCTTGGCAGCACCTTCCCGGCCGGCGGAAAGTCGTGGCTGGTTGTCGGCTTCTGCTCGCTGCCAGACTATCTCTATCCCACACGGCACGAAACGGACCTGATGACGGATGCCAGCCATTTTGGCATCGCTGTCATCAGCCGGAGCGCCATGCAGGCGCTGGCGGTTCCGGCACTGGACGGCAGCCTGGCCGGCGGCCTGGCTGTCGACCGCTCGTATGCCGTCCGGCTTCTGGCGGATTCGGCGCCTGGCCGGCTGGACGATTTCCGGCAGGCGCTGACAGCCCGTTCCGGTCCGGTCCGCTGGCTCGAGCGGAAGGACAATGAGCGCATCAACATGGTCAAGGGCGAGATCAGCGGCCTGCGGCAGATCACCTCAACGCTTCCGGCAGCCATCTTCCTCATCAACTGCCTGCTGCTGGCCACCATCCTCTGGCGGATGATCCGGCTGGAATACCGGCCGATCGGCACCCTTTTGGCTCTGGGTGCCAGCCGCGGCGAAATCATGCTGCATTACCTGACGCTGCCGGCAATCCTGGCCGTGGCCGGCGCCGGACTGGGGACGCTTGCCGGCCTGCTGCTGGCCAGGCCCGTCCTGGGATTCTACGCCGACTTCTTCAACCTGCCTTATGACCGGATCCTGATCGATCCGCCGCTCTTCCTCGCCAGCATCCTGCTTCCGATCGCGCTGCTGATCCTGACAGCAGCGGCCGTGATCATGAGAGCCCTGCGCCAGCGGCCGGTGGCGCTCATGCGTGGCTTTCGCCACCGCCCAAAGGCCATGCTTCTGGAGCGACACCTGCGGTTCCGCCGTTTTCGCTTCGAGACCCGATTCCGGATCCGGCAGTCCGTCCGCAGCAGCGGCAAGCTGTTCGCCGCCTTCCTGGGCGTGGCCAGCGCGACGCTGCTGCTGCTCATGGGCTTCATGGTCCAGAACTCCTACAGCGAGCTGCTGGACGAGGGGTTCCGGCAGACGTTCCGCTATTCCCGGCAATATCTGTTCAAGACGGAGCAGACGGCAAACCCTTACGGGGGCGAGCCGTTCCAGCTGCAATCCGGCCAGGAGGTGGAGAGCGGCGAGACCGTGCTCCTTCAGGGGCTGCCGGCGACGGCCCAGCTGCTGCGCCTCCAGGATGCCCGCGGAAAACGCACCGAGCTGGCGCAGCCGGCCATTTCCCGTGTCCTCGCCGACCGGCTCCATCTGAAGCCCGGCGACACGATCGCCTGGCGCAGCGGGAGTGACAGCCGCACCTACGAGATCACGATCGGCTCGATCACCGAAGTCTATTCCGGCAAGACCATCTACATGGAGCTGGAGGACTGCAACCGGATGCTCGGGAAGCCGGCCGGCAGCTTCCTGGGGATCTACAGCGCCGACAGCCTGCCGATTCCCGGCGACGAGCTATACCTGACCCAGCAGATGGATGACGTGATCCGGAGCTTCGACGCCTATGCCGGCTTGCTCAAGATGGCGCTGCTCGGCCTGGGCTTGCTGTCCGGCCTGATGTCCGCGCTGATCCTCCACATCCTGGTCGCGCTCCTGATCGAGGAGAATGCCCAATCCATCGCCATGCTCCGGATCCTCGGCTATGAGGCCCGGGAGATCCGGCTCCTGATGCTGCGCACCTTCAACCTGCCGGTTATCCTGGGCTTCGCGGCCGGGGTTCCCCTGCTCTTCCTGCTCTATGGCCGGATCCTGGAAAGCTCGTTCCAGGAGATCGACATGGCCATGCCGCTCCGGATCAGCCCCTGGTATGTCCTGATCGGCGGGCTCCTGATCAGCGGCATCTACCTGCTGGCCCGCATGCGCGCCGGCCGCCGGATCAGCCGCATAGCCATGTCCAGCGCGCTCAAGGACATGCAGGAATAGGCCAGCCCGGACGCCCGGCAGCCTGCACGTGGAAAAGCGGGCATTTCCAGTATCAGCCTGTGCCTGTTATGTTAGAATGAAACCAGCCGTTTCACGGTTGGCTGCTGAACAGCCATCTGATTCCTTCCAGGCGCACCATCGCCTGCCATGAGACACCCCGATACGAACGGTACCGGACAAGCACTATCCCGACACGAGCGACCCCGATTCCAGCGACCCGACACGAGCGACCCCGACACGAGCGACCCCGACACGAGCGACCCCGACACGAGCGACCCCGACACCAGCGACCCCGACACTTTCTTCAGCGGAAGGAGTGCACCCGTGGCTGAGAAACCTGTCGCCGCCTATCATGACCAGCCCCTGCGCCTGCTGCGCAATGTGACATATCCGTCCTACCAGCTCCATGCGCTGGCTGGGCGCGGCAAGACACCGCCCGCAACGGTGCTGGCTATCTGCGTGCTCGAGACGTTTGCCTGGCTGCGCAAGCGCTTCCGCGACCTGGATGTGCCGCCTGAGCTGCAATGGCCGGAACCGGACGCCCGGGCCGAGTTGGATCCGCGCCGCTTTGCCTCGTTCCGGATCGACAATGGCTACAAGGTCGAGGTTGTCTGGCTGCCTGACGAGCAGATCTGGACGCTGCAGCTGACCGAGCCGGACCTCGGCTCCGACCCGGGCGACGAACACCCGAAGCGGCCACCAGTTCCGGGCCGCCTCTTCGAGACCAACATCGCCTACCGGGCCCTGAGCGACAGCGTCGAGTGCGGCTTCCGCACGATCGTCTCCGACATCGAGGGCACGAAGGTGCCCTGCGAAGTCTACCGGCTCGGCTTCATCAAGCATCTGGTCCGCAATCCGCTGGTCGGACTCCGCCAGGGATGGCCGCTGCAGGACAAGCCGCACCGACTGGAAACAGTCGCCGCTGTCCAGCTGCTTCAGGACTGGCTCAAGGACAAGTCGCGCATGATGCCGGCGGTCGTCGTGGCGGAACGTTCCCCGGAAGCGCCGGTGTCGCCGGGTCCGCCAACGCTGGAGGCGCTCGAGGGGCTCCGCCGGTTGCTTCAGGATGGAAGCCGCCCGGATTCCATGACCGGGGTTCCCGCGACCCTCCCGATCCTTCCAGCCCTTCCGGTCCTTCCGGGCCTGCCGGTTCCGCCGGGCAGCCCGGCTCTTTCTGGCAGCGCGCTTCCACCAGTTCCCCCGCTGACGCCGCATGCAGCCCCGATCACCCGCCTGGCGCCAAAGCCGGACCAGCTACCTGAGAACGAATCGCCCGCCCGCCTGCAGCCGGAGCCGCCCAGGTCCAGCCGCCGGAGCGGCTCGACCGTCCGCCCCGCCGCCACCGCACAGAATCCAGTCATCGCCCAGAATGGCTTCGTTGTCCAGAATGGTATCGCCGCACAGAAAGACG
>CAYOHO010000019.1:0-4492 GCA_964403755.1 uncultured Oscillospiraceae bacterium | reverse complement strand
GTCATCGCCCAGAATGGCTTCGTTGTCCAGAATGGTATCGCCGCACAGAAAGACGTCGCCGCACAGAATGGCGTCGCACGTGCCGCCGGGCAGCTGGCCGTTGGGCCGCTGGCCGCAGGGCCGGCTAGCGGATCGGCACCTGAACCTTATCCGCCCTTTATCGAGCAGATGGCGCACTTGAAGATGGGCTATGCCCAGTTCTTCCTGCTGCCGCTGGCCCAGCAGGCCCCGTTCCAGAAACTGACCGGGCGCACGGTCAGCGCCGGCGACATCCTGCTGATCGAGCCGCTGGCTTTCGGCGGCGAGACAGTATGCCTGGGACATCAGGGGCCGCTGAACCAGGCGCCGGCCTGGCAGCAGCCGGACCAGGCGCCAGCCTGGCAGCAGCAGCTCGACGACCTGGTCCAGAACTATCCCAAGGACAAGCCCATGGCTTTCGGCCGGGTCGTTTTCCTGTCCGAGGCCAAGGAGCTGGAGCGCAGCCGGACCATGGCGCACGTCCATTCCCGGGAAGAACTGCTCAAGGCCAGCGACGAGCGCGCCCAGGCCGCCGAGGCGCGCCACCGCGAGGAGCTGCGCGCCATCGAGGAGCGCTGTCAGCTGCGTGAGGACAAGATCCGGCGCCTGGAAGCGGAAATTGACGAGAAGGAGATCGAGAAGGCGCAGCTGCGGGAGGCGCTGGCCATCCAGGAGGCTGTCAGCGAGGCCGAACGGGAGGAGCGGGAGGCGGAGACCCGGCGGATCCAAGCCCTGCGTGACCGGCCGGATGAGCTGGCCGGCGTTCCGGCCTGGACCCGGAAGCATCTTGGCGAGCGCCTGGTTCTCCTGCCGCGGGCGGTCCGGGAACTGAACGGCGTGGCGCCCGGCGAAATCAATCTGCAGCTGCTTTGCGATGCCCTGGAATACCTCGCCGTCGACCACCGGGACGTCCTGCTCTGCCGGATCAGCCAGGATGACTGCCGGATGCGGTGCCAGCGCAAGTACAACCGACACTTCGAGGTCACCCTGCAGAAGGGGACATCGATCGAGATGTTTCCGTCCGAGTACAAGGTCAAGTACAGCCAGGGCGCTGCCGGCCGGTCGCGGGAGCGGGTGCTCGAATACCACCTCAAGGTCGGTGACAAGCCGCCCTGGCTCATGCGCATCTACTTCTTCTTCGACAGTGACGAGCAGCGGATCGTGGTCGGTTCGCTGCCGAAGCACCTGCCGACGGTCAGCTACAATTCCTGAGGACAGACAATGATGGACCATAATCGACTGAAGAACGGAGCATCCAGCATGGAACTGACAAAATCCGCCCGCCCGGCCGATCCGGCCTATCCCGACACCCGCTTTGCCGTGATCAGCGACCTGCACTTCTACGACGCCTCGCTCGGGATGAGCGGGCCAGCCTTCGAGGTTTCCGTGCGTGAAGCCGACACCGTTTTCAGCGAGAGTGCCGGTCTGCTGGAAATGGCGATCGATGAGATCCTGGCGGCCGGTGTCCGCTTCGTGCTGGTTCCGGGCGACCTGACGAAGGACGGCGAGGCCGCGAGCCACCGGCGCCTGCCGTCGGTGCTGTCACGGCTGACGGCGAACGGGGTCGGGGTCTATGTGATTCCCGGGAACCATGACATGAACAATCCGCGGGCCTTCCGCCATGAGGGCGGGGAGCGCATCTTTGACGGCTCGGTCTCACCGGAGGCGTTCGCCCGGCTTTACGAGCCGTTCGGCTACGGCCAGGCGCTGCTGCGTCATGACGACTCGCTGAGCTATGTCGCCGAGCCGGTTCCCGGCCTCTGGCTGCTGGGCATCGACGCCACGCTGTCGCGGTTCAACCAGCCCGGCGGGGAGGAGATCATCGGTGCGAAGGTGACACCGTCACTGCAAGGCTGGCTGTCCGATATACTGGCACAGGCGCGGGCGCAGGGCAAGGCGGTCATTGGCCAGGTGCACCACGGCGTGGTCGAGCACTGGCGCGGCCAGGGGAAGATCCATCCGGCCTTCCTGCTCGCGGATTATCCGGCCATCGGCCGGATGCTGGCGGCGGCCGGCGTGCGCCTGGTGTTCACCGGCCATTACCATGCCCAGGACATCACCCGCGGCGATTTCGGCGCCGACGGCTTCCTCTACGATGTCGAGACGGGTTCGCTGACGGCACCGCCCTGTCCGGTCCGCATCTGCACCCTGCAGGACGGCCGGATCCGCTTCGAATCGCTTCGCCTCGCCGGCCGCTACCAGCCGGAAAGCGGCTACGCTGCGCGTGCGACTGCCCACATCCGGGCCAGCGTCGAGCGCCAGGCCTTCCAGGCGGCGCGCCGCTACCGGGTTTCCGAGCGCGATGCCCGCTATCTGGCCGGACACATCGCGACCGCCTTCCAGGCCCATTATGACGGGGACGAGGACCCGGTCCGGCAGCCGCCGTTCGACACGCGCCAGCTCAGCCTGTGGGGGCGGTTCATCTACAGCCGCCAGAAGTTCGTGCTTGACGGGCTCTGGCAGGACCTGCCGCCGGCCGACGACAACGTGACCCTGGACCTTTCGGCACCGGGCTGAGCCTCCGGGAGCGGGCAGGCGATGACTCGCGGCGCAAACTGACACCATAAGCGAAAAGCCCGGCCTGACCGGGCTTTTCGCATGCAGACTGTCTGGCGTATCAGATGATGCTGAGGAAGGCGGCCGCCACGACCGGGTCGAAGCGTCGGCCGGCCAGGCTGCGGATCATGGCGGCGGCTTCGGCCGGCGTCCGCTGGCTGTGGCCGTCATGGACGAGCAGGTCATAGGTCTGGGCCACGGCAATGATCCGCGCCAGCAGCGGGATGGCCTCGCCGGCCAGCCCGCGGGGGTAGCCGCTGCCGTCCCAGGCCTCGTGATGGCCGTGCACCGCCTCGGCCAGTTCCGCCGTGCTCTCGATGGCCCGGAGCAGCCGGCTGCCGATGGCCGGGTGCCGGGTCAGGCCCGGCACGTCGTGCGGCGGCGTGTCCTTGTCGGGACTGGCAGATCCGTTGCCGCCGGCAAGCGGCTTCAGGGTGATCTTGCCGATATCGTGCAGGTAGCCGGCCCGTTCGGCCTGGCGGATTGATTCTTCCGGCAGGTCCAGAGCCTGTGCGGTCCTTTCACAGAGGGCGGCAACCCGGCGGGCATGCGACTGCTCCTCCGGGCTGTCCCGGTGGAAGGCCCCGACCAGGAACTGGAGTGTCCGTTCGCCATCCTGCCGGCGGCTGTCCTTCTTGTCCTGCAGCATGGCGTCATCGGCCGCTTCGATCACATCGTTCAGGTTCTGGCCGTCCGCCGACAGCGTCGCGCAGCCGAGCGACATGCTCCCGGGGATGGGCAGGCCGGATTCGGCGGCAAATTTCTCCCGGATCTGGCGCATCCGCTCTTCAGCGGCCGGCCGGCCGGTGCGCGGCAGCACGAGGACGAACCCGTCGCCGCTGGTCCGGGCGATGATATCGGCTGTCCGCGCCGTCTGCTTCAGGGTGGCGGCGGCCTTCCTGATCAGCAGATCACCGGCGGCATGGCCGAAAACGTCATTGGTCAGCCGGAGTCCGCTGATGTCACCGACGATCACGGAAAGCGGCAGGCTGCGGCTGGTGCCGACCCGCCGGCATTCGGCCTCGAGGAAGGCGCGGCTGCACAGGCCGGTCATGGGGTCATGCAGCGACAGGTACTGGATCCGGCGGATCAGCGAATCGCTGAACAAGGCAAAGAAGGCGGTCGTGATGAGGAAGGCGGCCAGGAACAGGGCGGATGTCGTGTCCTTCCAGCTGGCGTGGACGGCCGATCCGGCAATGACCAGCATGGCCAGGAACAGCATGGTGAAGATGAGGACCAGGGAGCGCCGGATCGCCGTCGGCCGGTGGAATGGTTCTCGCATCATGTTGATTGCTCCTGTGCATGCGTGTGTGCGGTTTCTGTCATTCTAGCCTGTGGTATGGCGATCTTATCATAAAAGCGGTCCGCTTGGAACGGACTGGCCTTAAGATGCACGGTCTTGGCGAGTCGGGACGCATCCTGCAGAAGGCTGCCGGACGGTCTTGCAGGAACCCTTCAGATGCCGCGGTCACCAGACTCTGTTTGCAGGAAGTGCAATTTTGGGTTGCATTTTTGCGTAGACATGTGTGCGCAACCTGTAGACAGTGAGTTGCGCGAAGGCAGGAATCGAGTATATAATGTTTAGGAATTACGCGGACTGCATGCAGATTCCCTGAACCTGCCTCCCGGCACAGAATGCAACTGCAGTCTGCAAGTCCGCGAAAGACAATCTGGAGGATACCATGAAGAAAATGCGCGTCCTGTCCCTGCTGCTCGCGGTCGCCCTGATGCTGGGCCTCGCTGCCTGCGGAACCCAGAGCACCACTGCCGCTACCACCGCTGCCACCACCAAGGCTTCGACTGCTGCCACCACGGCCGCTTCCGGCACCACGGCCGCCACGACCGCTGCCGCCACGACTGCTGCTGTGGCCGGCACCATCAAGATCGGCGTCTTCGAGCCCTTCACGGGTGAGAACGG
>CAYOHO010000018.1:0-13526 GCA_964403755.1 uncultured Oscillospiraceae bacterium | reverse complement strand
CTACGATTAAGGATATTAGATACATCATCTGCAGTAAGACCAAGAGACTTAAGATCTTTATTTGATGCCTTAATTATAGTAGAAATATGAGCATTGGTAGTCTGATCTTCCTTAGAGGTATAGATGTTTTTCTTAACATCAACCATTCCACGAGCACGTTCTTTTCCAAGTTTCTGACCAAAGAGATCTTCGGCCATTTTCTTCATGTGCTCATCAATGTTCTCATAGTAAGTCTTATTAGCCGCTGCTCTATATGATTCTGAGTCAGTTAATCTCTTTCCACCGAGGGTTAATTTATGAACGGTTCCAGTAAGACTGGTTTCCTGCTCTTCTCTGGTTCCATAGTAACCCTCGTCAATCATCTTACTAAAAAGACTACTTGCATTACCAATAGTACGACTAACACCTAAACGTAATGCTGATGCCTTTTGCTTACGAGCCTCGCCTTGCTCAAATGGATCAACGTTATAGTAAATGTTTCCAGTATTTGCCTGACCGCGAGTACCATCTTCTTGAAGGACGTGTAACCTCTTTCTAATACGGGCTACCTCTTTCTTATCGAAGTTTGGAATGATCTTGTCTTGCATCCAATTATTGATGTTCTTGTAGGCGACCTCTCTCATGTCACGATTTCTAACAACATGATTTGCCTCGTCCTTCTCCCACTTTGCGTCACGCTTTTCTGCGTATTTGCGCTGCTGATCAAGAATGTCCTGAGTTGGGGTTGCTGCCTTTTCTAATGTATCCCAGATGGATGCATTTTGATTCATGCGGGCATTAGATCTTGCATTACGTTGTGCAGCATGTCTCTGTAAGATCTCATTCTGACGCTTTGCAACATCATCCCAATATTTATGAGATAATCCAATATTCTCGTTAATACCATTTTGGAATGAACTCCAGAGAGTTTCCATTGCCTCTTGTGACTTCTTAATATTACGAAGTTCTTCTAGGTGTTTCTTACGTGCTGCTTTTTGCTGAATACCAATATTTCCAAGGTTGCTACGACCAATGATGTCTTCCATATCAACATTGGTAATACGAGCGGTAGTACCTTTAGGTGCCTTTCTCTTACCTTCTCTTGCAAGTCTCTTATTACGAGCCTCATCAAGTTTCTTTTTAAGTTCTTGCTCTTTCTGCCATTCCTCATGTTGTGCAAGGATATCCTTACGGTCACGCTGATTCTGAACCTGAACGCCGCCTTTAATGTGATCTGGAACACCTAAGTCAGTATTCTTATCTTCCATTACATCTGCAGAGGTTGGAACTTGTGGAAATGACTTACCCGGAACTGCAAGAGATTTCTGATACTTCTCACGCATCTCAGTAAGTTTGGCATTGTAATCATCGTAGGTAGCACGTGCCTTTTGATAGAATGCATCTGGTCTTGCACCCTGTCCCTTATGTGGATTTAACTTCTCAAGTTCACGTAAGAATGGAACATACCCAACGTCTGCAGCCTTCATTGCATCTGCACGTCCATGATTACCAGATTTTACTGCATTGACGAGTGCTTTAATGTGGGTTGCCTGATCCCCAATAACTTCACGCTTACCGGTTGGTAAACGTGCTGTTGGAACGTTAAGTAAGTCAGCAAAGTCTACTTCACTGCCAACTTTGGTCTGCTTTCCAGTCGGGGTCTTACCGATGAATGGGAAACCTTCCTTTGCTCTGATAATGCCACCAGCGGCCTTGAAGACTTTACTTGCTTCTTTCGGTGAAAGAATCCCATCACGGGTCTTTGAAAGTAACTTATCTAATACCTGTGAACCACCAGCATTTGCTACTCCTTGTTTATCAAGGAAGTATTCACCCTGTGAAATCTTTGCGGGCTGTCCTCCTTGACCACCCTGTGCAAGCCCTTGGAATGTTGGATTGCTACCACCCTGTAACTTATCAAGAGTTCCCTTACCAAGAGCCTTTACGGTCTTCTGTGGTATCACGTAACCCGGTGGTAAGTTAGCATCAATGCTATCTGATATTGAAGTTCCCTTACCACGGATCATACCACCCTTTGCAAACTTACCAAAGCGAGTAGCACGTTGTCCATACCATTCTGCTTGTTTTGCCCATTCTGACGGTAATATAAATTCATTATCTCTAGCAAACGAAGGTTGCCATTTTGATAATCTTCTGTGAGATATCGCATCCTTTGGAACATCTACTCTGAATAATGATTTTAATTGTTCATTCTTTGAAGATGCCTTGGCATATGCTAATGCATTATCTTTTGATTGAGTAAACCATCTACCTTGTAAACTACCATTGGTAATGTTTTCAGGATCGTGGGATTCAGCACCTCTCCAGAACGTATAATAATCTTTTTTAGCAGCTAATTTTTTTAGATCTGAAACTCCACCAGATGCGTATTTACCAGCGTCTTTTTCACGCATTGTTTTCCAAAGATCCTTGGATAATACTTGAGTATGAGAAATTCCTTTTGATCCATCAGAGTCTATTGCTTTAAGATCATCCTTACCAAAGTTAAACTGTACATTAATCTTTTCATCTTTTAAAACTGCATCAATTACAGCCTGTGCCTTCTTAACTTCTGCTTCGTTCTTTCCATGAAATACAAGATTATCAAATGAATCATGTAACCTACGACCAGAACGGGGAATCTTTAAGTTTCCATTATATCCATTTGCTTTGAGGTTTCTAAGAATTCTACCAAGTAACTTAGTATTAAGAAGATCATGTGCATGTTTACCTTCTGCAGTCTTTAGTGGTAAGGTTGCATATCCTTTATGTTGAACATTTGGATCATCGGTATTACTATCACCCATTGTAAAATGATGCCATCCTGATCTAGAAGAACCAGATGGTGAGTAACCAATATTTTCAAGACCTTTATCTCCGGTAAATCCCCATGTTGGACTTTCATTATTTGGACCATGCCAGAAGAACTTCTTTGGAATGGCTTCATTCATTTTATCTTGCCATGCAGTGTAACCACCCTCATTTTCTTGATAGTGTTTCCACTGTTCATTGCCTTGATTAAACCACTCATCGTGTCTAAATGCTGGACGAGCGATTAATTTACTGTAGATACTATCTTCTGTATGACCAGTTCCAATTGTACCAGATTTAACTGCTTGTTTAATTGTACTAAAGTAATCATGTTGATTTAAAGATGATAGACTAACTGGTCCACCAGCCATGTATTTACCCCAATGAGATGCAAGCCCTGCCCATTTCTTAGGCAATACCGCTTCACCGGGTGACGCTGCATTAGATATCCACTGACGAAGTTCCTTATGGGTAATTGCACTCTTTGGAATGTCAGCACGGAACATACTTCCCTTATTATATTTAGCATAGGTTTCTGCATAGCTCCTGTCAGGGGTAAACCAGCGACCAGAGGTTTCATCACGCCCATCCTGAAGTAAAGACTTATCGTGTTCGAATGCACCTCTCCAGAAGGTAAGATTCTTACCCTTTGCCCCCATTAACTTGTTTACCTGTTCCTTGTAGATCTTATCAAAGTAACTTGGGCCACGGATCTTGATGCTTCCCTCAAGTGGATAGTCTTCTGCATCAATGATTCCACCTTCTGCAAATCCACGGAAGTTATTGAATGCTTTTGCACTGCTAACAATACGAGATGTCTTCTTCTTTGAAAGACCAAGTGCTGATAAGTCACCAACCTTCATCTTTCCAGACTTCTTAAATGAAATTGGAAGGGATTCTACATCTACACTCGTGCGTGAGAGAGTGTCTGCAATACGGAGAATTGGTAACTGTTCCTTTACGTATCCCTTCTCAAACTTGTTAAGACCCTTAAGTATTGGTTTTCCAGAGCCAGAATGATTCTTTATTAATGAAGATACAATCCTTGACTCGCTTGGCATGAAGATTGCAGATTCCTTTACAATCTTTGAGGCTACCTTGCCATGCTTATCTCCTGCAAAGTCCTTTGCAATATCATGGAGCATAGAAGCACTGTATAATGAATTTCCCTGTATTCCTGCCTTATTTTGGATGAGAGATGCAATTCCTGCTACTTTAGATGCATGTGCATACTGCTTTGGTGATAAGACCTGTGAAAGTTCAGAAGGATCATATCCTCCAACCTTTCCACCCTTTGCAAACGGAAGTGGAATACCATTACTTAATACCTTAGATGCAACAAATCCTGCAATACCAGTTAATCCTGCGGTTCCACCAATACCCATAGCAGCATCAAGAAGTCTATCCTTGTTTCTCTGGAAGAATGACATCTTTGGAGTTGTTACAGGCTGTGCAGATTCTCTCTGTGGAATAAAGTTAAGGCTTGGAGTCTTTGCAATACTATTCTGGTAACGTAATGCTCCACGCACCATTCTCTGCATTGCACCCCTACCCGGATCTTTTGCACCCTTAAGAGCATTCACTACCTGTAATGACTTACCTGCTTCTGTTGCCTTTGAGAGATCAGGAGTATTAATATCAATTGGAGTAAGTGGGTTCGGTGGTGCTAATGGACGATCCTTAAGCATTCCAGACATTACACCTGCGATATCCATATTTGGCATTTCTTTTGGTGCACGTGGAATTACAGGCCATGACTTACGATCTGCAAGCATTGGTGTAAATCCATCTACATTACCACCTTGAATGCGCCCCGCTCTCACCTGCTTAATGTATTTATTCGCTGCAGAGGACATCTCCTTCTTGTGTTCCACATATCTAAGGACTGCTGCTGCAGACGATCCTACAACACCAAATTGTTTCCCAATAGTATCAAAGATTGGATCACGGGTAATACGACCAATAAACTTATGATTGATAAGTTTACCTTTCTTAAAGATTGGAGCATTCTTAAATGCAAGACGTAACGTTTCTCCAGGCTTTGCCTTCTTTGTCTTAGGATCAACCCCATGGTTAAAGATCTCGTCATTGCGCATCTTATATCCCATGTCTTTAACTGCTTGATCACCATGTTTGTTAATGAGTGCAATTGCAGTTGGAGAATTCATACTTTGATCAGTATGATTTGCATTAAAGATGGTGTGAAGATCTTTCATCTCCGACTCTTCAAATTGCACTGGATTTGGGTTTGCCTTGTATCCAATTGCCTTTGAAATCATCTGAGATGTAGCGGTGGTTGCACTTGCATGTTTGCGAAGTAATGCTTCATACGCTGCCTTTGGTATCCCTACACGCTGGAATACCTTATCCTTCTTTGCATAGTGAGATTCAATCTTAGGCCAGTCAACCTTTGAAAGATCTCCCATATGTCTTCCGGTAATAGCGTTACGAGCCTGTCTACGAGCCTGTGCAGTATCTCCACCAAGTGCAAGATGTAACTTTGGAAGATCCTTTGCCTTCATTGTACGAAGGATGTGATCTGGATCACCTGCATATGAGGCATCACGAGTCTTTCCAGTACGTGTCATCCCCCAACGTTCATAAAACGGAGCACCCTCTTCTGTAGCACCTAATCTAATAGAAGACACACCAGCACTGTATGCCTGCTTTGCTGCATGTGCAAATAAATTCTTATTAATTCCAAATCCCTGTCTGATACCGCCAAAGTTCAGAACTTCCATTATTGATTTCTTAGGGTTATTTGAAAATGTACTGGTGGTGTATGAGAGGGCACCAACAGGTACTTTATTTTCTGGATTCTGCGCAAATAAGATACCGCGAGTTACATCATTACGATCAAACTTTCCGAGGTCATGGCGAAGCGCCTCTACCATATAGAACCCACCTTGCTTAGAACTGTTGCTACGCCAAAGATCTTTATATGGTAACATGTCACCTTGATCTTTCTTTTCGTGCATACCATCAGCCCATCCAGCGAAATGCTTGTATATTTTAGTATCTTTTGCATCCGCTAATGCTTGATTTGACTTTGCACTTGTTACATGATGATATTGTATATTATTATAACCTGTCTGCGCTTTAACAGGCTGTTTACGGGGTGCAAATGGCATATATAACTTATTCTGCAACTCCTGTAACTTCTTTTGAACAGCAGCACTAGATGTATTCACCTTAATGCTACCGTTTGGATATTTGGCAGTATCTCTCATATACTATTATTATTTTTTACACTATATAAAAAGATTTATATATGGTGAATTATAAAGATTGGATGTACCCAACAGATAATGGGCGAGGTGAAATATTCTTTCATTTCGCTTGTTATAGTAGTCTTTTCTTCACATTGTGAATTCTATCTAGGTTACCCTGTTTATACCTTCTTCATTTATATAGTGGAGGATTTATTTTATATAGTGGATAATAAATAATCGTAGAGTATGGTAGCTCAGAAGAAAGATAACAATACTCTCGCTCCCGTTACCCTTGCAGTTGGTAAGACTTTTAAGATCGAGACTGCAAATGGCATATATGAACTTAAAAAGCCAGTTGGTAAGATTGGTGCTCTTCACTTCCGTTTACTCACCAAGGCCATGCCAAAGGGCGGGGGAGATGAAGACAGCGGGGTTTCACCTGCAGATCAGGATCGCCTTCAGGAAGTATTCGAACAGTGGGCCGATCAGGTTCTTCCACAGATTGTCTGTGAGCCACTTACATACGACGATATTCCCGGTGAAGATCAGTGGATTCTGTTCTTAGCGATGTTCCAGACTATGAATATCAGCACGGACTTATTTCGGATTGTGTCCTGAAAAGAACATACAGTTCTGTAGGCTTGATCCTGCAGACGATTTCGAAATGGACGAAGAGATGCGTTTCAATCTGGGCTTAATGGCACTAGGTGCGGGGAAACTCCCGCACGAAGTGTTTAATGATCCAAATTGGCACGAGACTATCATGTTTGATATGAACGTATCAACGCATACTTGGGCTGAAATCTTCCGTATACTCTCTCAAACTAAAAATAGAGGGATGTAAAAAACTTTTTTATGACCATCATGAGATAGTCATCTGGTTTGATCCGTCAAATTCTCCGACATAGTTAACTGTCTTATCGAACTTATTACGACCCTGTGCACCTACATCAGCGGTTGTACACTTTGCTACTGGAATAGTAATTGTTGTCAATGTACCTCCAGCACTGCTACCGATATTTAATTCTACAGCCTTTGTTGCAATTGTATTTGCGTGAGATATATCGGGTTCAATAATATCTTCCCCCGCTCCTGCTTCTGTAACGAATGATACGTCAGCATCAGACCCAAGGGTTAACGTTCCTTCTACAGTGGCGAGTCCAGCCTGTAAGAATCCTTGGATATATTGAGAACCGAGAACGAAGTAATCCTGATCAACTGGAATTTCTAACCTTAAGGTTGCGGCAGTTGCTTTAACTGGTGTTCCACCGAAGTTAAGAACGGTACTGTAGAAAATACCTACTTCTCCAGCCGTAGATCCTGTTGGAACGGATCCTTCTTTCTTTGCGGTCTGACCAATGAAGTTATAGGTTACACGCACGAACTCCTTTGAACTAATGTTAAGTTCTGCAGAGTTAATACAGCATGACCCGAAAGTCATAGTATTCCCGGCATCATCATTTAAGATAATGTCCTGTGTTTGTGGAACTGATCCATCATTAATTGCGTCAATAATTGCTTTAAGAGGGCCTTTAGAGGCAGTACGGTAGATTGTTTCAAAGCTTCCACTTACTGAGTAGGCACCACCATATACCTTGGTAGCGGCAGACGATGTGAATGATTCTTCAATTAATGGGTTTCTGTTTATACTTACAGAGAAACTAGATACACCGAAATACGCTCCACCAAGTGATACTCCACGTGCCATTTATTCACCTCAGAAAAGGGATAAGGGTATTAGCCTTATGCTCCAATGTGAACTGTAAAGTCCTTTGATGCTGCTGGATTGAGCACAGCCTTCCAGTTTACAGTCTTTTCGAACTGGTTACGTCCCTGAACGCTGCTGGATGCTTCTGTAAGCTTACAGGAGTCAACAGTGATCTTAGCAACCTGTGCGGTTCCGTCTGGTGTCATAAGGATGATCTCAAGCTTTCCTTCTGGGATAGAGTTTGCAAGGTTACCGCTGAACTCAGTCTTCCCTACGTCAAGCATTGTGTCAGTTCCAGATCCAGCGATCATGGTACGAATACGTGTCCAGTCACCAGAACCAAGGGTAATTGTACCTCCTAAGTCGGTAAGGCCGTTGTAGTAAAGTCCCTGAAGGAACTCAGAACCGATGTAGAAATAGTCCTGATCCATCTGACGGCTGAGTGAAAGTGTTACACCCTTACAAAGTAACTTGTTTACTCCGAAGTTAAGAACTGCATTGTAGAACACAGCGATTTCATCAGAGATTGCAGAGTTAGAGTTGTAGAAGGTATCGTAAACTTCTGCCTGACGTGCAATCCAGTTGATTGTACAGCGGGCATACTCTTTCACGTTAAGGTTCATTTCGAATGAGGTAATACCTACACCACGGTAGATTACAGTGGTTCCCTTAACAGATGCAGTAGAAGCCTGTTCGTCAACTACCTTAAGTGCGAGGGTTGCAGGGATCTGTGAAAGCTTATAGTTATTACCTGTTACAGTCTGAAGCCCCATGATACCCATAAGAAGGTTGGATGCTTGGAATGACTGTGGACGGAAACCTGCCTCGAAAGATCCGCTTGCAGAGTAAGTACCTCCGTATACTGCAGATGCAGCAACTTGGTCGATAGACTCTTCGATGATAACTTCACGGTTAGCGTTCTGCTGGAATGAAGTTACACGGATGGTCTGGAATGCAGTTCCATGAGATCCTGCATTACCAATATAATCACTGGTTGAGTCATACTTTGCAACAATTGCAGCACCACCGATGTTATCATAGGCGGTTGGATCAGTTGCAATGGATAACTCTCTCTTTGCTTCTGCCATATTTTATTCACTCCTAATTAGGTGTCTCGGTTCTCTCCGTGCTCGATATATATACTTTTACATATATTTAAATAGAATGATATTAATGGACCCATGCAATTTCCATACTGTAAACTGCTTGTAATTCCACACTGCTTGTATCAGCGAAATTCTTGATAATCGGCTTCAAAAACCTAAATGACGTGCACCATGGCGCGCCAGATTCTTCAAGGTATCGTGTAATATTCTCATATATCTCAATGATTGAGTATGGAAGTTCGTTGTTATTATCGCAGTTATATACTACAGAAATGTATACGTCACCGTAATATGACCCGGTAGTTTCTACCTTAAAGTCTACCTTTGTATAAACTACCACGCACTCATTCTTGTCTAACTTCTCCTGGAAAAATGGGTTGACCTTGTATCCAAGCATTTCAAGCCCACGCTCCACGTAATACTTGCAGTCCTGTTTACGGACTACACGGCGAATTGGTGCTGGCATATTATCTTCTCCTTACTTTATTCACCGATCTCTTCTCGCGGTCACGCTGGAATCTATCTTTGTTTGTCACATTGATTTCTTCATACCTGCTAGTGTTCCTACGAACCTTAGCCATGTCATTACGTGCCCTGCGTTTGTAATCGTCTACTAAATCCTGTATTCTGTTGTTAAGGGAGTTCTCTGTAACAAGAAGTTCTCTTCTGAATGCGGTGTCCCACTTTGTCCAGTATGTATGAGGGAATCCACCCCATCTTCCGGGTTTATTTACTAAACGAATGTTCCTTTTTGGATCATATGGTGCGTAGTCGTTTGGACCCGCACCCGACTTGAGAATAGCAACATAATCTCCAGTACTCGTGCTTGGGAGTTCTTTAATTGCTAACGATGCTCCAAACATATCGATATCGTAAATAAAGAGAGCGTCACGTAATCTACCAGATGTCGAATGACCACCATACTTCTTTGCTTTCCGTTTCAGGTCTTTTACAGCGGCTCCAAGATAATCTCCACTTTTAAGCATGGACCCGTATTGCCCCTGTTCGGTCCTGTAGAAGTATTCAGGTATACTGCGATACCAGAAGTTGATTAAGTCATCACAGGCGTCATTGATCATCTCCATGACTCTATCATACAAATCCTCAGCGTAAGTCATTCTTACTTCATCTACTTCTGACCATCTGGATTTACGAAACTTATAGTATACACCACCTACACGTTTGTTATTACCAGTAGGATTGTCATAAGAGAATTCACGAAGTATGTCTGGATCAACTTTAATAAAATAGTCTACATGGGGCATAAGTATCACCCGCTAATTAAACTAGGTGTTAATCCCCCGCAGACTGCCCCTCCCTTGATCTCACTTAAATCAACTGAAAGATCCTCGTCAAGAGGGTATTTCGAGATTAAACTGAGACAGGCACGAGCGTTTTTACGCAGTGCATCAAGTTTCACAAGGGCCGATGTTGGCATCTCTCCAAGTCGCCTTTCAGCGATGGAAGTATAAGTGAGATAGTTCTTAAATGCTGCAAGGTTTACCGTGCAGTTGTCGATCTGTATCTGATATCTTGGATTTGTTCCATCATCTGCCATTGCAATCATGTAAACAAATTCACGTGCATCGTTCAGATCGTTAAGAACAAGAGCATCATCATCGTAGTCAATTGGAACGTCAGAAAGTTTTTCCCTAACGCGAGAAATAAGGAAAGAGAGGTCTTCCATGATTTGACCTCAGCTTTGTGTTTAAGCGGATACGCCATTGATGACCATAATACGGTCATTGGTGTCACGCTGTTCGTAGGACTGTGGGTAAACAAAGGTCTGGTAGTACTGGGTAACCATCCATGCGTCTGCTCCCTCGTCTGCGTCACGAACCTGTTCTACGGTTGGAATCTTTCCACCAGTGTAGTTGTAGTGGGTTGCAGTGTATGGTGACTTGATCACACAAAGTGCTGCGTTAAGCTTGTTAAGCTTGACAGATCCCTTAAACTGAACGTTGTAGTTAGATCCAGCCCATCCGAACTGTGAGTTATCCATCATCATGTAACCCATGTTTCCACCGCCGCTACCCGGATGAACGATCATGTCAGGTGAACGGATGCTTCCCCAAAGCTTGAGTGGGTAGTATACAGTGATGTTACGGATTTCATCTTCGGTGATGTTTGTGTTGTCCTTCTGGAAGATTGAGTCAATAAGCCCTGCAATATCTCCTACGAGGTCAGCGTTGTTGCTTCCCCAATGAGCTGCTGCGTTGGTCTTAATACCTGCTGCTTTCCAAAGACTGTTAAGAATGTTGTAGTCACGGGCACGGGCCATACCACGGGAAACTCCGTCGATAGAGTACTGCCACTGTGAAGCCATGTCAAGACGAATCTTTGCTTCGTCGTCAACCATGAGCTTTGAACGGTACTTGTTAAGACTGAAAGCCTTCTCGAACCACTTGATTCTCTGGTATTCTGGTGAAGCACCTTCAGCAATCTCGAAAGTTGCGAGGGTGTTATCTGCAGGGAAACGAAGGTGCATATCAAGAACATCAGTATCCTGCATGTTCACTGCATCTTGGAATTCCATCTGATTAAGAGTTTTGAGGTAAACTACGTCTGCTACTAAATCGTTACGAAGAACTTCAAAGTTATCAGAGTAGTATCCACCTACATTATATCTATCTAACGCCATTTATATTCACTCCTTGATAAACTTAAGCCTTCTTGTAAGCAACGATATGTTTAACAGCCACGAACATCTGTCCGTCTTCAGTGGTAGTTGCTGCACTCTCGGCACGACCAATAACGAACTCACCGGTCACTGCCTTCTTTGCGAATCCACCAACTGCTACAGCGATCTCGTCACCAACAGCGATTGTCTGTCCACCTTTTACCGGAACACCAATCTTTTCTCCTTCCTTGATTGGACAAACCGCAATTGCGATGAAGTCATTCTGGAGAGTTGCTGGTGAAGTCTCTGGTAAGAATGATACTGCTGCACCGGGTAACTGATCGGTACGTGCTGTAGTCTTCCATGACCAACCTTCAGGAAGTTCTCCTGCTGTATCACATGGAATAGTCACAAGGTAAGTCGGAGTTGCAGTTGCATCGTATGTGGTAGACTTTGCCATTTTAAGGTAAAGACCTGCAAATCTAATTTGTACGGGAGTTGGATATGCCTGATTATAGTCTTCAGCTAAACGTCCACCGTTTACACTGTATTCTGGGTTGTATCCAACCTGTCCGTATCTTGGAAATGATACCATATTTTAACCCCTTATATTTGGATATTTTTGTGTTTTCTCGCCATGCGAGACTGCAATACTTTTAAGAATTCAGGATCGCGATACTCTGGACTATTATCTAATTGGAGAGAACCGATTAGTCCAGTAATAGACGCTTCCTGAGGTGCCTGACCACTGCCTCCCTCCGCACTGACTGGTGCGTGAGGTGGGGAGTTCATCGGCGTGGTAGATACCGTCTGGGCAACAATTCTTTCCTTAAACTGGTTAAGGGCCTCAATACGCTCCTGAAGTCCAAGGTTTGAGAACATCTTGTCTGCCTGCTTGACATCGAGTTTCTTAAGGTCAGAAATGATTCCATTACAGGTAGCCTTCATTGCCTCTTCCTTCTCGGTTTTGAGTTTATTGAGTTCCTTAGTTGCCTTTGCATACTCATCCATGAGTTCCTTAGAAATCCCGGTCTGTGGAGCCTCTGCTGGCTTTTCATCAGTCTTTGCAGGCTCTTCGGTCTTCTCTTCCTTCTTTGGATTCTTGAGTGCTTCGAGTTCGGCCTTAAGAGACGAAATCATCTCATTAGAAGCCTTCATTGCTTCAAGCATTTCATTCATCTGAAGATTAGAAGTCTGCTGCTGTGATGGCTGAGCAGGTGGTGTAATAACGTTTGGCATTGTAACAGTACCACTCTGAGGTACGTATTGCCAAGTTGGTTGGTAATACCCTGCAGTGTTATCAGTAAAAGAAGCCTGAACATTGTTTTGCTGAGGCTGTGCGTTACTCCATGCGGCCATAGGATTGTTGTTTGGAACTCCGGCATTGGGTGGTTGATTCTGAACTGGTGGTGTCATAATATTAACCTCCGGGGCAGAGAAAGCAAACCGGTTCACTTTAGCCTTTGCGCCAGGAATTGCGGGATTCTTGACAAAACAGAGACGTGTCAGACGCTTTGTGGTATTGCCATATGCATCTGTATGAACTTCGATTTCTGGAGAAACACTGGAGTACCCTTGTAAAATAGCAGTTTGCATAGCATTGGGGTCATTTGAATAGCCCTTGAACAGCCCCTTACTATTAGCAAGATTTGCAAGTTGGGTTGTGTAACCAATGTCAGGCGTAGAGCCATGATCTATCGCCATTGGAATTGGTGAATCTACGTTGTCTATAATCTCCTGTAAGTCCTTCTCGTCAATTGGTAACGTATTACCAAATTTGTCGGTAAACGTCCCGACTTCCAAGAAGGTTCCCTCCATAGTATAGAGTTCACCAACATGTTTCCAATCTACGCCTTTCTCTGTCATCGGCCACAATTTATATTTTTACCATTATATAAATATAAACACAATAAAAAGAGTATAGAAAGGATTCTGCGAAAATGAACGAGAATATCGCATTGACGGAAGCGGTCTATTATATTCTTCTTTCGCTGTACACTCCGCAGCACGGCTACGGCATCATGCAGCAGGCGGAGCAACTGTCCGGCGGACGGGTCCGGCTCGCGGCCGGCACATTGTATGGCGCCCTG